>NZ_PFKO01000304.1:0-16466 GCF_002784285.1 Candidatus Infernicultor aquiphilus | reverse complement strand
TTCTTTAATTACTTTTTTAGAGAGGGATCTTTCTATTTCAGCACCGGTGGCATCGCCCTGGGCGTGTAAGATTCGGGGTCTTTGATGAGCTGCCTCTAAAGTAGTATCGTATTTGCCCTTGATTTTATCAAATTTAGTACCCCATTCTATTAGTTCCTCCACACATTTTGGACCTTCAGTCACTAATACTTTTACGGCTTTTAAGTCACAAAAATTCGCTCCGGCTTTTAGAGTGTCTTCCAGATGTAAACGAGGGGAATCTTCGTCACCTAAAGCTACAGCTATACCTCCTTGAGCATATTCCGTATTGCTTTCTTTTATTTTGCTTTTAGTTAAAAGGATGATTTCTCCTTGAGGGGAAAGTTTAAGGGAAGTATATAGACCAGCGATTCCAGTACCTACTATTAAAAAATCAGTATAAATTTTTTTAAGTTTGCCAAGATCAAAATTAATTAAATAATGTGGTAACATTTATTCTAATCCTTTCCAAAAGTTTAGATAGTTTCTAACATTCTACTTAGTGCTTTTAGAGATTTTTTTCTTATATCCTCTGGCACTGTAATTTGGGGTTCTAAAATTTGCAGGGAGCGGAGAACTTTTTCCAAATCGATAAGTTTCATGTCTCTACAGATCATCTTTTCAGAAGCAGGGAAAAATTCTTTATCTGGATTACTCTTTTTTAAGGGATGAAATATTCCTGTCTCTGTACCAATGATATATTTTTTTGCTGAATTATTACTGACAAAATTAATAATCCCCTTGGTACTACCAATATAATCAGCCAGATTGCAGACTTCAGGGCGACATTCGGGATGGACCAATAGTAAAGCTTGGGGATGAAGTTTTTTAGCCTTGATTACATCTTCTTTAGTTAAGAGATTATGGATAGGGCAAAAACCTGGCCAGGGAATAATCTTTCTTTTTGTTCTTTGAGCAATAAAATTAGCTAAATTTTTATCAGGAATAAATAGAATATCCTTTTTACCTGTCTGCGTGCGGTCACGCACAGGCAGGTTTGAAATTGCCTGAACCACTTGAACCGCATTGGCAGATGTACAGCAGTAATCGCTTAAAGCTTTTACAGCAGCAAAGGAATTTACATAAGAAATTATTACTGCTTTAGGTGATTCTTTTAATTTTTCTTTTACTTTTTCTGGAGGAGCCATATCAGCTAAGGGGCATCCAGCCTTAATTTCTGGAAGGAGGATAATTTTTTCTGGAGAAAGAATAGCCGCTGTTTCTGCCATAAAGTAAACTCCACAAAATACTATAACTTCTGCATCAGTCTGGGCAGCTTGCTGACTGAGGAAGAGGGAATCACCTATGAAATCAGCAATATCTTGAATTTCAGCTGGTTGATAAACATGGGCTAAGATTACCGCTTTTCTCTTTTTCTTCCAAGCTAATATTTCTTCAACCAAATTCTTTTTGGAAAATTTATTAGTGGTAGAATCCATTTTTTTTTACTCTCCATTAAATACAATATAGATTTTTAATAAATTATTTTATGATTTTTTATTTTAATATATTTATGGTTATTTCCCCATCATTTTGTTTACTTTTTGGGTTACAATCATTTATATTATAGCATAAAAAAATTTTAGATATAAAATCTTTCTTATTCTATTATATTTTATGAAAAAGTAAAGAGGGTTAAAGTTTTTTGTAAAAAATTATTTAGATATAAATAGAGTAGTAGTTAGTGTAAACTTTAGTAAGGTGACATTTTTGAGGGGTAAAATACTTATTTTTAAAAATTTTGTGTTTAGTGGAAATGTATCTTTCCCCTTCCATTCAAAAACCAGAAACTTTTTCTTTTAAAAAGAAGGATTTTTAAAACCTATTGTCGTATTAACATAAAGGTGTAGAAAAATTGAAAAAGACTAATTCTTTTGACCGCTAGTGGCGATTCAATACTGTACCATACTTATGGGGCAAAGATTGAGAGATAGAGAATGTGAGTTTGCTCTTAATTCTAAGTATGGTACAATCAAATCAAAGAAACCTTTGCTGAGTGTAGGACGGTGTTGCCATTGGGTAGCTGAGCATTATCCATTTGAACATATTAAAGGGTGTCCGGTAAAGGCAGAGGCCATCTATGCAAGTTCTTGAATAAAATATGATTATAAAATCCTTGCTGGTATATTATCTATTTTCGATTGGCTTTTTCCCAGACATCTAACTGTGAAAATACCTGGTCTTATAGGAGATGATTAGTTTTATTAAAATAGATTTCGAAAGATTGAAATTTCATTTGCCAGACAGAACTCTGTAGAACTTTTCTGTTGCGAGCAACCTAGGGGAAAATAAAAGGTTAAAGGAAGGATAAAATTTCAATAAAAGGAGGTAACCATGCCTGAATTTGGAAATCCGTTTTCTGGTCTTAAGAAAGACCGTAAGCTCACGAATGAAGAGTTAATTCGTGCAATAAGGTTTATGATTGCAGCAGAATATGAAGCCATTCAGCTTTATATGCAACTTGCCGAATCAACTGATAATCAATTAGCACAAGATGTGTTGAAGGACATCGCAGATGAAGAGCGTGTTCATGCCGGAGAATTTATTAGACTTTTGAAAGAACTTGCACCAGATGAAGAAAAATTCTACAGAGAAGGCGCTAAAGAGGTAGAAGAAGAAATTAACAAAAAAAGTAAAGGAAATTAAAAATGAAACGCGTATTTAATTGGCAGGTTTTATTAGGTCTGTCCCTAATAGCTCTATCCACATTGGTTTATTTTATTCACTATCTTATTTTTAGAGACGCACATCATATTTTCTTATATCTTATTGGAGATATCGCTTTTGTTTTCCTTGAAGTTTTGTTAGTGACTTTAGTTTTGCACCAGTTACTGCAATATAAAGAAAAGAAAAGAAAGTTATGTTGAACAAATTAAATATGGTAATAGGAGCGTTTTTTAGTGAGGTTGGAGGAGAATTGCTCAAGATTTTTTCTGATTTTGATACAAAGTCTTTTGAAATTACTCAGAAACTGGTTATAATAAATGAGTCTTTTGAAAAAGATTTTTTGAAAATTTGTAAAAATGTCAAAAATTACAACTACAACATTGACAGCAAGAGAGGTGATTTAGAGAATATTAAAAATTTCTTGAAGGAGAAGAGACAGTTTTTGCTGAATCTTTTGGAAAACCCCAACCTATTAGAACATGAGTCATTCACAAATTTACTTTGGGCAGTATTTCATTTAACAGAGGAGCTTATTCACAGAAGAAGCCTGAACGGATTACCAGAAACTGATTATCAACACCTTGCAGGAGATATAAAGAGGGCATATCCTCTTTTAATTGTAGAGTGGTTGTACTATATGAAGCATTTAAAAGCTAATTATCCATATCTTTTTTCTCTTGCAGTTAGAACAAATCCTTTTGATATAGATGCATCGGTAGAGGTTAGATAAATAGTTGCGTATGCTAAGCAAAGCAAGCCTACCGTAGAGAAAGCAGGGGAAGCAATCTCAATACATCTTTCTGTCATTACACGGAATGAAGGCATGATACAATTATTATCGAATAATATAAAAAGAGATAGTTGTTAATGCTCAATAATTCGCTAACTTTTTCTTACTTTTCATAAAGGGTGGAAATGGTAAAGTAAAATACACCCCAAAGTGATTTAACCATAAATCTCTTTGGTTTTTACTAAAGTGTTTTTATTGCTTAAAGTTTTTTATAAAAAAAGAAGGATTTTGTAAATCTTTTGTCGTATTAATATTAAGATATAGAAAAATTAGAAAAAACTAATTCTTTTAGCCGCTGGCGGAGATTCGATAAGGTAAATATATATTCTTAAAATGTGACAAAGAACTATCCCCTTGACAAACAATATTTAGAGGAGATTGATAAATGAAAAGCAATATTTTTATCACCGAAGAAGGTACTTCGTATTAGCCAAATAGTATCTCGCTTGAACCAGACATAGATAATTGTCAAGTTATTGCTTTTGCTAAAGGAAAAGATGAAGATGAGGCATTTATAAACTTAAAAAAAGAGAAGGATTATTTATTCGATACAAATTTTGATGAAATAATTTGTATCGAAGTTAAAAATGAGGATTATTATCATAATGCCAAATATTTTCATTTGGGTGAATACAAATGAAACAATACGAAGCAGTAATAAAAGTAATGGAAGAAAAAGGTGGCTATGCTACTCTTGGAGAATTATATCAAGAAGCATTAAAGGTCCTTGGTATTGAATGGAAAACTAAAACGCCTTTTGCAAGCATTCGTCGTATTGTTCAGGATAATAGATTTTTCTTTAAGATTAGACCTGGGCTCTGGGCATTGAAAGAATTTAGAGATAAATTACCTATTGAGATTTTACCAACTAGTGAAGTCTCAGAATCAAAAAAATTAGAATTTAATCATTCTTATTATCAAGGATTACTATTAGAAATAGGTAATTTAAAAAAATTTCAAACTTCATTACCTCCACAGGATAAACAAAAAAAATATTTAGGAAAAACCCTTAAAGATATTTCTACTATAAAAGATTTTTATAATTTTACTTACAAACATCTTGTAGAAAAAGCGAAGAGAATAGATGTAGTATGGTTTAACGAAAGAAAAATGCCAGATTCATTTTTTGAAATTGAACATACAACAGATATGGTACATTCACTAGTAAAATTTGTGGAGTTACAAGATTTTTATTCAAAATTTTATATCGTAGCTAATAAGTTGTATGAAAATCAATTTAATGCAAAATTATCATATAATGCTTTTTCGGTTTTGCGTAATCGAGTTCATTTTATAACTTATGAGGTAGTTTCAAATTGGCACAGTAAAACTTATGAATTAGTAACTTTAGAAGATAAACTAACCATAGGGTAGACCGAGAATTTTCTCATGCAGGTATTCCCCCTGATAATCATTCTTTAGCGTAGCCATCGAATAATCGGTGGGGTTTTGAATATTTTTTCTTCCCATCTATACTTTCTTAAATTTTTAACCTTGAAACATTTTTTACAAAAAAGAAGGATATTTTAAATCTTTTGTCGTATTAGTATTAAAATGTAGAAAAATTAAAAAAGAATAATTCTTTTGGCCGCTGGTGGCGATCCAATAAGGTAAATATATATTCTTGAACTGTGCCAAACAACCGTCCCCTGACACATTATTATCTCAGAAGATATTCCTATTTTGAATCGTCCCAGATCGATGGGAAGAGATTTTTATGATGTAATTTTTCTTTTTTCTAAAACAAATCCAAGTTATCATTTTTTAGGAGAGAAGATGAAATTGAAAGAAGAAACCGATATAGAAGAGATTAAAAAAGCTGCTGTTAAAGTATGAGAAAATAAATTTTAAAAAATTAGTTGAAGAAGTAAAACCTTTTTTGTTTTACTCAGATGATGCTGAAAAAATAATGTTATTTCCTGATTTCATTAAAGCAAAAATGAAGTGAAATAAAAGGGTTTGGGTTTCAACATTTATTTTAATTCTTCTTTGCTAATACCTGCTTGTTTTAAAATTTCCATTAAAGTGCCTTTTGGCAAATCTTTCTTATGGTAAGGGATAATAACTCTTCTTTTACTTTCAGAATGGTAATATATTCGATGGCTCCCCTTGGTCCTATCTAATACAAAACCATTACTTTCCAGGATCTTTATCACTTTCTGGGAGGTTAGAGGCGGTAGTTTAGGCACTTATTCCCACCGTAAGAGTATATTCTAAAGTGCCTTCATCATTAGGGATTTCGTCGTGATGAGATTTTAAACTTTCTAAATATAATTCGATAGCCTCCTTTACCCTTTCTGTTGCTTCTTCTATAGATTCGCCATAGGTAACACACCCGGGGAGAGAAGGGACAGTTACTGTATATCCACCTTCCGGTTCTTTCCTGAGTAAAATTCTATAACTTAACATTTGTGAAATAGACATTTCAAACCTCCAAATTTCTTCAGGTTTTTTTGGTTCACGTAGGTTTCTGCTCTGATTATAATTAAAGTTAAGGAGATTGTCAAAATTACGAATAACGTGCCCAATGAAACTTCATACTATAAATTTTTTAGCAAATAAAAAGCTCGCTTTGCCGATAACAAAGTGAGCTTGTAAAGGAGATATAATTATGAAAAATGTTAGGGGGACGGTTATGATAGCTCAGTAACTCGGTAACTTTAAATAACTTTTCATAAAGGGAGGAAATGGAAAATTAAAATACACCCTGAAATGATTTAATCATAAATCTCTTTGGTTTTTACTAAAGAGTTTTTATTGCTTAAAGTTTTTTATAAAAAAAGAATGTCATTTCCACTTCTCTAAATGTCATTCCCACGAAACCTGTCCTCGACCTGATCGGGGAGTGGGAATCCATCCCTTTCTTTTCTGTCTAAAAACCAAAAACTTTTCTTTTAAAAAGAAGGGTTTTTTAAATCTTTTGTCGTATTAATATTAAGATGTAGAAAAATTGAAAAAGAATAATTCTTTTGACCGTTGGTGGCGATTCGATAAAGTAAATATATATTCTTGAAGTGTGAAAAGAACTGTCCCCTGATACATATATTACATTTCAAATCTCTGAACTAAATTCTGTTCGATCCATTTCAAGCTTTCTTCCATGAATAATCTGTCCTTTTCCTCTTTTTCTTTCTTTTTAAGAGCTAATTTATTTAGTTTTACTATTTTACTTTCCGATTCTATTTCTTCTGTTTCCATTATTTTTTCTTCCCCATCATTTTCTTCTCTATATGATTCAGGATCAAGATAATTGGCTTGTAAGGCAGTAATTAGCCAGCCGGCAGGATTTATTACATTCCTCTTTATCCGGAGAAGGTCTAATTTTTCCTCAATATCCTCCAAGGAATAATTTAAGATTGTTTTATAAATTGATTTTTTATCCATATTTAATTTTTCCAATTCTTCTTTTATCCTTTCTGTCTTCAGAGATTTTTTATTATCAGAAACTACTTTATTGGGATTATCCTGATTGGAATAAGGAAATTCTTCTGATATTCCAGAGATAATCTCTTCGTTTTCTTCCGGAAGTTTTTCTTTCGGGGGATAAAGAATATTTTCTTTATCTAAAAGGACTATTTGATAAAGATTATGGTCATATCCTCCGGAGGGAGATATTTGTTTTACTATTTTTTTGATTAGAGCATATTCTAATAGAGTATTGCGGTATTTAATTAAGGTCTTGGTGGTAGTGCCCATTCTTTTATTTAGAGTGTGAATGGAAGGCCAGGCAATGTCTTTTCCTTTATGACAGTAACTTAAGAGCTGAAGATAGAGCATGGCTGGACCAAGACCGATGGTACTTACCCAATGAGCCAAGAAGTAGTCCTGGATAGTTGTGTAAGTATTAGTTTTGTTAACTGGTATTTTTGTTTCCATAGTTTTTACCTTTCTTTAAATAGTTTTCGGGGAGAGAGGATAAGAAGAGAAATATTTACTCCCCTACTTAGTAAGAGCAAAAAAGGAGCAAAAAAGAAACCTGTGAATGAAAAAAGTGAAATATATTTTTCCTTCTACTTAGTAAGAGCAAAAACGAGGTGAAAATACAACCCTCTGATAAAAAATATTTTGAAAAATTTTAGAAGCAGCAACAGCAGCAGGGGAAAAATTACACCCAAATGTTGTTGCTGTTCTATTTGTTACTGTTCTTTCTTGTTGCTGTTAGTGTGGAAAAATTCCACTAGGGGGTGTGGAGAATTTCCACTAGGGTAGTGGAAATTTTCCAGTAGAGGGTAGGAGAATATTTACCTCATCATACGGAGATTGATAAAGAATTAGAGGAAAATAATTTTATTTTAAAAAGAAGGATTTTTTATATCTTTTGTCGTATTAGTATTAAGATGTAGAAAAATTAGAAAAGACTAATTATTTTGATCGCTGGTGGCGATTAAATAAGGCAAATATATATTTTAGAAGTAGGTCTTTCAAATATATTGACCAGACCCCAAGAAATTATTGACCCGAGAATTTGTTTAAAAATCCTGTTAAAAAGGATATAAACTTTGTTAAAACAATTATTAGAACAATACCTTAAGAATCTTATCAATACCTTTCAACGCGGTGATGCCCGTGAAGAAAGCTATTATGCTAACCTGGATGAATTAATCAAAAAAACAGCCGTTTTTCTGAAAGTAAAAAATATCGATATTACCATACTTCCCAAAAAAACGGAAGCCGGGAATCCTGATTTTCGCATTTGGGATGGGAAAAACCATATTACCGGTTATATTGAAGCTAAAGATCCTTCTACTGCTAATTTGGATTACATTGAAGGAACTGAACAGTTGAAACGTTATTGTTCTACTTTCCCCAATGTTATCCTTACTAATTTTTATGAATTTCGACTATATCGGGAAGGTCAGCGGATCGCTCAAGTAATGATTGGAAGGTCTTTCATTGCCAAACAATTACATACCCCGCCACCGGTCGAAAATTGTGATCAGTTTAAAGATTTATTCGAGACTTTCTTTTCCTTTTCTCTTCCCAAAGTGAAATCAGCCCGTTCTTTGGCTATTGAATTGGCCAAACGTACCCGTTTTTTATGTGATGAAGTAATTGCTGTGGAAATAGAAGAAGATGGGACCAAGCGATGTCTTCCGGTTTATTTCTCTGGAAGAGCCGCCCAAGTCCCTGCAAATTATCGTTGAAGATATTGCCGAACTATTACATGTCACCGATGTTAAAAAGATACTGCATGAATATTACAGTGCCGGCAAAGGTAAAGATCCGATTATCCACTTTTACGAAACATTTTTATCTACCTACGATCCCGAAATCAGAGAACGGCGTGGTGTCTACTATACACCGGAAGCGGTAGTGGGTTATATCGTCCGTTCCATTCATTCTATTCTAAAAACCCATTTCGGTTTATCCGATGGCCTGGCCAGTTACGAAGTTAAACTACTTGATCCGGCAGGTGGGACGCTGACTTTCCCTGCAGCAGCAATTCACCTGGCAGCAAAAGAATATATCACAAAATACGGTGAAGGTGGTTTACATCACTGGATCAAAAACCACATTCTGCAAGACTTTTATGCCTTTGAATTGATGATGGCCCCTTATGCGATTGGCCATTTAAAAATAGGGTTTATTCTGGATGAACTTAGTTATAATCTTGCCGATGATGAACGTTTTAAACTTTATTTGACCAATACACTGGAGATGGAAGAGATTAAACAAATTTCCATTCCCGGGGTGAGTTCATTAAGCGAAGAAAGCCACCTGGCCGGCGAAGTGAAAAAAGAACAGCCGATTCTGGTGATCCTCGGTAATCCACCCTACAGCGGGATTTCTTCCAATGTGAACGAGTGGACGGAAAAATTATTAAAGGAAGATATCGATGGCTGCCAGAGTTATTACAAAGTAGACGGCGAGCCGCTAGGAGAGAAAAATCCCAAATGGCTTCAAGATGATTATGTTAAATTTTTACGGTTTGCCCAATGGAAGATTCAGAAGTCCGGTTTCGGTATTGTGGGCATGATCACCAATCATGGCTATCTGGATAATCCCACCTTTCGCGGGATGCGCCAGAGTTTAATGAAAACTTTTGATGAGATTTATATTCTCGATTTACACGGCAATAGTTTAAAAAGAGAAACCACACCTGATGGCGGTAAAGACGAAAATGTCTTTGATATTAGGCAGGGTGTTGCCATTGCTTTATTTATAAAAAATAAAAAACAAAAAGAATCATTTGTCTATCATGCCGATTTATATGGTCTGCGACAGGAAAAATATGATTGGCTGGATAAAAATGAATTCTTAAAAGAAAACTATTTACCAGTAAAACCTCAAGCCCCTTATTATTTCCTTGGAAAGCATGATACGGAAACAATTAAAAAATATCTTGATTGGAAAAAAGTAAATGAAATTTTTCCGATAAACAGTGTCGGTATTGTAACTTCAAGAGATAAGTTTGTTATCGATTTTAAGAAAAATGAACTTAGAAACAGGATACTTCAATTTAAAAATCTTTCCCAACCTGATGATATAATTGCACAAGCATATAACTTAAAAGATAAGTCAAACTGGAAAATTCAATATTCCCGAAAAATAGTAAAAGATTTAGATAATTATGAAAATTATATCAAAGAAATTTTATACCGTCCCTTTGATAATAGATATATATTTTATCACCAATCATTGATTGAAAGAATGCGTCTTGATATTATGCGGCATATGCTGGAAGAAAATATTGGGCTTACCATCGGTAGGGCGGGTCAGGTTGTAGGCTCAGAACATTTGTGGAATTTGGTTTTCATTTCCAATAATATAATTGATCTTAATTTGTATTATCGTGGGGGAGAATTGCTCTTCCCTTTATATTTATATCCAGACAAAAATAAAAAAGACCTTTTTAATCAGCATCAAATCGAAAAACAACCCAATATCCCACAAGCCTTTTTTGACACATTATCAGCAGTTTACGGAAAAAAACCAACGCCGGAAGATATTCTTTATTACATCTACGGCGTATTTTACAGCAATATCTACCGCGAAACCTACGCAGAGTTTCTTAAAATTGATTTTCCGCGTGTACCGTTTACATCGGATTATGATCTATTCATAGAAATGGGAAAATTGGGCAAAGAATTAGCTGCTCTGCATTTACTCAAAAGCTCGGAGCTTGATTCGCCCATTGCTAAGTATCAGGGGTCTGGAAATAATGACCGTATTGAAAAAGTAATCTACAAAGAAGATGAGGAGCGCATCTATATCAATAAAGAAAAATATTTTGAAGGTGTTACACCGGAGGTCTGGAATTATTATATTGGCGGTTATCAGATTTTACGCAAATACCTGAAAGACAGAAAAGACAAAATGATGGAAGACGCACCACGATATTGTCGTATTGCTACAGCATTGTATAAAACTATTGAAATTCAAAAACGAATCGATCATATTTACCCTGAAATAGAAAAAAATCTTGTTAGATTTTAAAAGATAAAGAAATTCAGGGGCAAATCTTTTCCGCTGATAATTTAAAGGAATTGGGGTCTCTCCACAACTTCACATTTTCTGTTTTCGTTTTACATCCAGTTATTTTCCTTAGAAACATTTTTGAAAATTATAGAGGATATTTAAAAATGAAAAAATTGATTACGGAAATAATTAATAAGATTAGCAAAGATACATACTTTGATATGAGTTTAGAAAAAGGTATTTTTTTAATTATTGAATCAGTGGTGATTACAGCTGTATTTGGTATTGGTATTTTTCTTTTTTTAGGCATAATTAGTTTAATAATATCTTTTATTTTGGCATTAGCTGGAATTGTAAATATTATAGATGAAATGCTCCAAATTTCTTCTATAATATCAATTGTTGGTGGATTAGTATGTTGTGTGTTACATGGGGCAACAAAGGGTGTAAGAGCTTTTAAAGAATACTTTAAAAAACCTTTTTATAAAATCCAAGATAGAATTCAGGAAAACGAAGAAATGTTGAGAGCCTTATCTGATGATATAAAAGATCATATTCTTGAAGAAGAGAAAGAACACGCAAAAATATTGAGAGACTTACCTGATGATAGAAAGTATGATGATGATGTATACGAAGAGCATGACAAAATCGAATACTTAAAGCACGTCAAAAATGAAATAGTGTCTATTTATAAGTATTTTAAAGGGGTAGAAAATATCACTCGCAAGATATCAGATATACTAGAATAAATTGAGAAATAAAAAGAATAAGAAAATGAATGGTAAAAAGATGTAGCCTTCGATAATTGTGTAACTTTTTCTTATTTTTCAGAGGAATTAGAACCAGGCTTCACAACTTCACAAAATGTAAAGCGAAAACAGAAAATGTGAACTTGTGAAGCCTTTCCCCAAAAATATTTCTAAATGTGGAGGTCAAAAATTTTATGCATCCAGAAGGTATAAATAATTTTAATAAACAGGCTGAAAGTTTAGTGGACTTAGTTAAGAGCCAACAAATACAAAAACATAGCAAGACAGATTCTCAAAAAGGATATTTTACATCCCATACCATAGCCGAAAAAGATATCATCGGTGAAATAAGCATAAATCTCACTAATGCATTTAGAGATGATCTAGGATACCTTTTCCAAGTTGAACAAAGGGATTATGGAATTACAGGTTCTGATTATGAAGAACTTAAAAAATGTGCAGAAAGAATACAGAAAGATAAAACTTTTAATACGACATCGAGTATAAATTTTGTAATTGATAACCTTAAAAAGTGGATTCGTAATAGATATGAAAACAAGGAAGAAAAAGATTTTATCTCTTTCCTTAAATCTAATTTAGATAGTTCTATAAAGAAATATCAAGTTTGGGTTCCTATTCCCTTTACTTCAATAGAAAATGATTTTTCTATAGGAAATGTTAAGATACGTACAATATCTAAAAGTATAATTGATTTATGGATTAGAATTGATTCTAATAAAATTGACATAGATACTTTACCAAAAATAGAAAAATTTAAAGCTAAAATACAGATGGAATATCAGGGATATGCTGCTGCTGTCTACGAATGTAAAGCGGAACCTATAAGAGCTCAAGAAATAGCCATCGATTATATTTCAGATGCACTCTCTATGTTGCGTTTATTTTCTCCCAGTAATTTTTCTACGAGATTAGTGAGTGGTATGTACGAATACGGTAAGAGCTTAATTGAAACTAAAAATTTATTTCTATTTGATTCTGTTAATTTAGGATTTTCCCAAACAAGTAAGTTATTAGATCATGGAATGTATTGGACCATACCATCATATATAATTTGTAATCCTGTAATGTCTGGATTTAACAAAATATTACTAATTAAAGGTAAAAATGAGTTTCAGAAGAAAGTATATGAAGCTTTAAAAATTTACTCGAAGCATACTTTAAGACGTAATCCTTTTGATAAGCTTCTATATATACTTATCGCCTTAGAAAGCATTCTATTACGAAATGAAACAGAACCAGTACAACAGAATTTAGCAGAGAGAATTGCATTTGCGATTGAAAAAACAAATAAGGAAAGAAAAAAAATTGTAAAAACAATAAAAAAAATTTATTCAATTAGGTCAAAATTTGTCCATCATGGTGATCAAATAATAGAGGAGAGCGAAGAATTAGATAAATTTTTAAATATAACTTGGCGTATGTTCGTATTATTAACGCAAAATATCAATAGTTTTAAAACAAAAGATGAATTTATCACCGCGTTAGAAGATCTTAAATACTCTTGACACCCATAAAAAAGGATTACAAACGAAGGCACTTAAAATATCTGCCGAGTTAAAAGTACATTTATAATTTACCATTTCCATTTTTAACCTACTTTACTCTTGAGATTAAATGTAAGTTTGATATCTCTAGAGCAGGGAAGGCTGTAGAAGAAATAGCTAAATAGATTTAAGATTGCCAAAATACTCTTCCATTGAGAAGATATTTTCTCAAATGAATTCCTATATTAATTAAATAAAATACTAAGAACAGTGTCGTAGGGGGCAGGTGTTCATGTTCAATAATTCAGTAACTTTTTCTAACTTTTCATAAAGCTCTGGTAAGTCCAGGTTTTCAATGTCTTCTCAAATGATGAGAATATGGTAGTAGACAACCCTTTATTACGCTTTATCATATTTTAAGAAATTACAGTATGTCAAACATGAAGATTCACTCCCTCTATATACTCTGCATAATCTAGAAATCTCATCGTATACCACGACCAAAAACACACAATTTCCATTGTACAACCTTATAAAGAAATAGTATAATTCTAATAATTTATTTAACGCCACTACGCAAATTAATTCAAGGGATAGGAAGAGTTGAAAATGAAAATATTAGCAGTGGATTTCGATGGAGTCATTAGCGACAGTGCCTTAAAATCTTTATTTGTAAGTCATAATGCCTATTGTCAATATTTTGGTTTGAAAGTAAAGAAAAATTTTGGCGGGAAATTGTTTACTTTTGAGAATTGGGAAGAGATTAAAAAACAATATAAAAAAGAAATGGATAATTACCGCCGCTTAAGGTCTTATATCGAATTATCGGGTGATTTTTTCGTTATTATTAAAATTATGGAAGAGCAGGTTCAGATTAAGGACCAACAGGAATTCATTGCTTATCGTAGCCAGCTTCAATTCGATTATCAATTTTTTCGAGAATTATTTTTTGAAGAAAAAGAGGAATGGCAGAAAAAGAGTTTTAGAAAGGGGAAGCCATTCATCGTGCCTTTCAACCGGAATATCTTGGTTTTAAAATAGACATTGAAGATATTTTTGATAAAAACTTTGGTAAGTATAAAGCAGAGCATATGCAGGCCATTGCTAAAAAATATGGCGTTACCTTAGAAGAGATTTATTTTATTGATGACCAGTTAAGCTACCTTATAGGTACTGACGTCCTGGGGGTTCACGTTTTTTTGGCCGGATGGGGTTATTGCACCGAAAGCCAGAAAGAGGAAGCAAAAAAGGGAAAAATCACCGTTATTGAGAAGGAAAAGGATTTTTATCCGGTGTTAAAGGAAGCTTTGAGTTAGTACAATAGGAGAAAATAGGATTAAATCTTTATTGTTGACAAAATAGTTTAATTTATTCTGGTGGTATAATTAATTGACAAGAATATTAAGGGGGGGTAATATTATAAAAATAACGTAGAGTGGATAGCGTATAGTAACTAGTGATGAGTAATTTGTAATTAGTGATAAGTTTCAGGAGGTCACAGTTTACTTGTTACATATCACATATTATATTACACAGCCTAAGTAACTAATTAATTGGTAAATTGGCGAATAAGGTTAATTGGTGAATTGTACAATTGGTAAATTGAATTATAAGAGGGGGAAATTATGGAAAAAGAAAGATTTTTAAATTTTGAAGGCTTAACCTTCGACGATATTTTGCTGGTTCCTGATAAATCAGCCATCCTTCCTCGGGAAGTAGAAATTTCTACAGTTTTTAGCAAAAATATTAAAATAAACATTCCTTTGGTTAGTGCAGCTATGGATACAGTTACTGAATCAAGATTGGCAGTTGCCATTGCCCGAGAGGGGGGAATTGGTATTATTCATAAAAATATGTCGATACAACAACAAGCAGAAGAAGTAGATAAAGTAAAGAGGTCAGAGAGCGGAGTGATTGTTGACCCAATTTCCCTTCCGCTTGAGAATAAGGTTGGAGATGCAATCGAACTTATGACTAAATATCATATTTCTGGGATTCCAATTGTAAATAAAGAAAAAAAATTAGTCGGAATATTAACCAACCGAGATATCAGGTTTTTGGAAGATAAAAATTTAAGAATAAGTAGTATAATGACCAAAGAAAATTTAATTACTGCTCCTGTTGGTACTACTCTGGAGGAAGCTAAAAGGATATTACATAAAAATAGAATTGAAAAATTACCCATAGTAAATGAAGCTTTTATTTTAAAAGGGCTTATTACCATAAAAGATATTGAAAAAGTAGAAAAATATCCTAACTCTTGTAAAGATGCAAAAGGAAGGCTTAGAGTGGGTGCTGCAGTGGGCATATCTCGAAATGTGTTGGAGAGGGTTGATGCTTTAATTAATGCAAAAGTAGATGTTATAGTAGTTGATACTGCTCACGGACATTCTAGTAGGGTTATTGAAGTTATAAAAGAGATAAAACGAACTTTTAATATAGAATTGGTGGGTGGCAATGTAGCAACTTTCGAAGGAGCAGAAAGTCTTATAAAAGCAGGGGTTGATGCTATAAAAGTTGGCATTGGACCAGGTTCTATCTGTACTACAAGAGTAGTTACCGGTGTAGGAGTGCCTCAAGTTTCAGCAATTCAAGAATGTAAAAGGGCAGCTATGAAATACCATATTCCTCTTATTGCAGATGGTGGAATTAAATACTCTGGTGATATAACTAAGGCATTAGCGGTAGGTGCTGATTCAGTAATGATTGGAAGTCTGTTTGCTGGGACAGAAGAGAGTCCAGGAGAGGTAGTGCTTTATAAAGGGAGAAGTTATAAAGAATATAGAGGAATGGGCTCAATTGAAGCAATGAAGAAGGGGAGTAAAGATAGATATTTTCAAGAAGAGGCCGAGGAAAATAAATTAGTTCCAGAAGGAATCGAAGGAAGAGTTTCTTATAGGGGTGCGCTTTCTGCCTGTATATTTCAATTGTTGGGAGGAGTGCGTTCAGGAATGGGTTATTGTGGAGTAAAAAATATTGAAGAATTACAGGAAAAAACAAAATTTATCCAGATCACCCCAGCTGGTTTAAAAGAGAGTCATCCTCACGACGTAATTATTACTAAAGAAGCTCCCAATTATGGGATAGAGCGAGATTAGAGTGGTGAAAAAATTTGGCTCAAAAAGAAATTAAACCTATCAAAATAAAACAAATACACCAGAAGGCAACAGTATTTGATAGACAATGAAAAAAAATTGTAAAGAGAGGTTAATTTATGAAATTTATCAGATTTTTGATCAATGGTAAAGAAAAAAACGGGATAGTTATAGAAGAAGACCGTATGGTTAGAGAAATAAAAGGAGATTTTTTGGATAAATA
>NZ_PFKO01000071.1:0-3886 GCF_002784285.1 Candidatus Infernicultor aquiphilus | reverse complement strand
TTTCCGTGTAATACATCAGGGTAGAATAGGTTGATGGAAGGGGAGTAAATATCTGTACCTGTTCTGGATTAATCTTTAATTCTTGAGAAGTAAATTTTTTTAATCTTTGCATATCCTCTTCTTTACAACCTGGATGAGCAGCTATTAAATAATAAGTTAAAAATTGTTTCTTTTTCAGTTCTTTATTTATCTGGAAAAATTTATCTTTAAATTTTTTTAAATATCCCTGGTCAGGTTTACCCATTTTTTCTAAGACATTATCTTCAATATGTTCGGGAGCAATTTTAAGTTGCCCGGAGATGTGATGCTTAATTAATTCGCGTAAATATTCTTCTCCATATTTTTGATCCTCCAATAACATATCATAGCGTATCCCTGAAGCAACAAATACTTTTTTTATTCCTTTAATTTTTCTTATTTTTTTTAAAATTTCTATCTGTGCCTGATGATTTATTTGTAAATTCGCGCAAATCTGAGGATATAAACATCTCTTATTCGGGCAACTTCCCAATTTTAATTTCTTTTGACATTCTATTCCATACATATTTGCGGTAGGTCCACCTAGATCTAAAATATATCCCTTAAAATCCTTCATTGAAGCCAGTAATTTCACTTCTTTTAAAATAGACTTTTCGCTTCTTTGCTGAATAGTTCTACCCTGGTGAACCGCTATAGAACAAAAATTGCAATCGCCATAACAACCTCGATGAGTGGGAATAGAAAATTTTATAGTTTCAAGAGCTTTTACCGAACCATCTTTTCTATAATAAGGATGAACTTCTCTTTCATAATCCAAATCATAGATTTGATCAAGTCTTTTCTGAGATAGAGGATAATTAGGTGGATTTTGAATTAAATATCTACTATCCTGCTTTTGACAGAGACCCTTAGCGGTTAGAGGGTCGTTATTTAGGTAAAAGTCGTGAAACATAGTAATAAATTTCTGTTTATCTTCTTGAACTTCTTGATAAGAAGGTAAAATTATAAAACCTTCTTGGGGTTGAGGAGAGATATAACATAAACCTCTGATCTTTTTAAAATCTTCACCAGATTCTAATTTTTCGGCCAGCTCCAAAACAGATTTTTCTCCCATACCATAGATTAAAATATCTGCTTTCGAATCAAAGAGTATGGATTTTCTTATTTTATCATCCCAATAATCATAATGGGTTATCCGGCGCAGACTCGCTTCTATTCCACCTAAAACAAGTGGTTTAGTATTTTTAAAATATTTTTTTATCAAATTACAATAAACTATGGTTGCCCGATTAGGTCTTTTAGTATTTTCTCCTCCGGGAGTGAAATCGTCCTTTCTCCTCTTTTTCTTCAAAGCAGTATAATTTGCCACCATCGAGTCTACTGAACCAGCAGTGATTCCCCAAAATATAGCCGGTTCTCCCAGTCTAGTTATATCTATTTCACTATTTAAATCTGGCTGGGCGATAATACCTACTTTGTAGCCTGCCGCAAATAGTACCTTTCCTATAACTGCAGCGCCAATATAGGGGCTATCTAGATAAGTATCCCCGGTTACTATAATTATATCTAATTTTTTCCAGGATAATCTTTTTATCTCTTCTCTGC
This sequence comes from Candidatus Infernicultor aquiphilus, assembly GCF_002784285.1. Lineage (NCBI taxonomy): Bacteria > Pseudomonadati > Atribacterota > Candidatus Phoenicimicrobiia > Candidatus Pheonicimicrobiales > Candidatus Phoenicimicrobiaceae > Candidatus Infernicultor > Candidatus Infernicultor aquiphilus. The sequence continues at coordinate 2,302 of NZ_PFKO01000071.1, read as the reverse complement.
TAGTGGGTAAAAACATCTATTATCTCCTTGTTAAGTTAAATTAGATAACTCCTCTCTAACCAGGTTACTATCAAACCAGAAATCCATCTTTTTTAACTCACTTCTTAAGTATAAGACAGTAAGAATAGCTGACAAAATATCGGCAGCAGGATAGGCCATCCAAACCCCCATAATTCCTAATCCCCAAACTCTTGGTAAAATAATAACTAATGGAATAAAGAGCAAAACTTGCCTAAGTAAAGATAATACCAAAGAAGGGACTGCCTTTCCCAAAGACTGAAATAGGCCAGCAGCTACTATCTGTATACCGATAAATGGTATCATCGAAACTGCTATCCTAATTACTATAGAACCTTTAGTAATTATTTCCGTATCCGTAGTAAATATACTTATAATCGCAGCCGGGAATAGCTCTACTATCAGCCAGCTAAAAGTGGCCAGGGCAGTAGCGGTAATAAGCGCTAATTTTACCGCTTCTTTTAGCCGATCATATTTTTTCGCTCCATAATTAAAGCCTACTATGGGCTGCATTCCTTGTATTACCCCGAATAAGGGCATAAACATAAACATAGTTATCCGCTGGAGCATGCCAACAATTATCAAGGCTATATCTCCGCCAAAAACCCTCAGAGAGTTATTTACCACGATGGCTACTACACTCCCACTAATCTGTCTGGAAAAAGCAGCAGATCCTATGGCAAATATTTCTTTTATAATATTTATCTTAGGTTTTAGATGGTGTAATTTTATTTTTAATGAACTTTTACCACTATATAAATAGATTAATATATAGAGAAAAGAAATAAATTGAGAAATAATAGTTGCCAGGGCAGCGCCTTTAACCCCTAATTTAAAGATAAATATAAATATGGGGTCTAAGATGATATTCAATATTGCACCGATGAGCATGCTGGCCATAGCTACTTTAGCATTACCTTCGGCTCTGATTAAATTATTAGAAGACATAGCAAAGGAAAAGAAAATACTACCCCAAAGTATTATCTTGATGTAATCTTTAGCATAAGGCAAGATAGTTTCTGTTGAACCGAAAATTCTTAACATTGGTTCGGTAAAGATAAGACCAAGGGCAGAAATTATGGCACTCAAGATAATTACACAAAGAAAGGAATTGCCGGCAACATAATCTGCTCTTTCTATATTCTTTTCCCCTAAACTCCTGGATATGGCAGAGGCTGCACCAATTCCTATCATCATGGCAAAAGCCATAATTATCATTTGAATAGGAAAGGCTACGGTTAATCCCCCAATAGCAATAGCTCCTACGCCTCTTCCCACAAAGATGGTATCAACCAGATTGTATAAGGCATTTACCAACATGCCAACAGTTGCCGGTAAAGATAAATTTAGTAAAAGTTTACTTATTTTTTGTTCTCCCAGTCTAGTGCTTATCTGTTTCATAAAATTATCTCCTAGTATGATTTTTTATTTTAGGTTTATTTTATATAGGGTGTTCGCCATTAGAGAGTACGCTATTAAGAGTTTCCAGACCTTTAATTATATCTTTTATTTCCTGTTCGGAAAGCCTTTTAAGTAAATTACTAAAATGCTCTTCTGCTCTCTTATGAAAGTCTTTACAAAATTTCTGACTTCCCTCGGTCAAGGCGATTTTTACTACTCGTCGGTCATCTTGGTTGCGCTCACGTCTAATGATATTTTTCTGTTCAAGTCTATCCAGGATTCCTGAGACGGTGCTATCAGACAACCCTATCTTATCACTTAGTACGCTTACCTTTAATTCTCCATTTTTAGTTAAAGTTGATACTACCGAAAGTTGAGGGAAGGTAAGTCCTGAATCCTGCATAAAATCATGAAACCTATGCCTCATAGATTTATTGAGGTTTCTAATCAGGTTAATAATTTTAGAACTGCTTTCAAATTCGGACATTATCATTTCCCTCCTTATTCCTAATATACTTTGGATAAATATATTTCTTATACAAATATTTAGAATGAAAAACATTATAATATAAAAATATAATCTCGTCAATAGGCGAAATAGGATCAGGTAAAAAAATTACAAATGGTAGCTAATATTCCTTGACCACCTTAATAAAGTTAAATAAGCAGCAAAAATTGTAGTTAATAATTGTAAGAAGGGAGATATAAATATCATTAAAATTAACCATCCTATAAAGCTTAATTTCGGATCATAAAGGATTAGTGGAATTCCAAAATTCTTAAAGTCAGCACTTGGATTAAAGAGCATGAAGAGCATGGAAATAGTATTCCCCCATATAATACTCATTATAAAAAAAGTAAAAAATGAAGTGATAATGGCATA
>NZ_PFKO01000083.1:1312-4011 GCF_002784285.1 Candidatus Infernicultor aquiphilus | reverse complement strand
GTGCATGCTAGCCGGGATTACTTTGGCCATTTTGAATATTACATTGTCAAGAAAGACGGTGGGCTCTCGCATCCAACAAATGTCTGCGAAAATGCAGCATATAGAAACTATTTTAACAAAAATAAAAAGCGGCAATGATGAAGAAGGCTGCGATCCAGGCAAGTGTTTGATAAATATTGATTCAGAAGACGAGCTGGGTGAAAGTGCGGAGTCATTTAACAATTTGGTAATGACTTTATCTAAAGTACTGGATTTAAACTCCGAGATACAGCTGTTTTCTGAAATGCTTACTTCTCATCTGGAGTTAGATGCACTGTCACGTGAAGCACTCAAGCAGCTGATGAAGAATACCGGAGCTATTGGGGGTGCCATTCTAACTGAAAAGAGTGGGGAGTTAGTCGTTGAAGCAGCTGAGTCAATCAAAGAGCCGGGATCTTTGGAAAACAATGCAAGTCTATTGGATACAATGAAGACTCATCAAGGGCAACTGATTCATTTTCCTACCGACATCATTATTGATTGATGGGATCATTGTCGATTTTCGACCAAGTGAATTATTGGTTGAGACAATATTATACAAGAACACCCTTCTTGGAGTGTTGCTCCTTGTTAGCGCTGTACCGTTTACCGATCAAACAATTTTAAAGCTTAAGTTTTTTAACCAAGAACTTAGTCTTGCCTTCGGAATGCCATTACCCACGAACAGATGACACGGCTCGCCGCCGTAGATGCATTAACAGGATTATATAACAGAAGATTCGGAACTATTAGGTTACACGAATAATTCAGCAGGGCCATACGCGCCGGTACACCACTTTCTCTGTTGATGTTTGATATCGACTACTTCAAGATCGTGAACGACACATATGGACACTCGGTTGGGGACAAGTTGCTGGCTAATGTTGCAAAGATCACTTTAAGCTCGATCAGAGAAGGAGATATACTGTTGCGCTATGGCGGTGAAGAGTTCCTATGTGTGTTGCCAGGCGCGAATCAGCACGATGCTGCTATTGTTGCGGAACGAATGCGGATTATGGTTATGGACAGCCATGTAAAGAATTTAGAGCAAGAAATCAAGGTTACGATTAGTATAGGAGTAGCAACCTATCCTCACGATAATATTTTTAACAGTGATCAATTAATCAAACTTTCTGATGAGGCAATGTACGTTGCAAAAAACACCGGGCGGAATCGCATGGTATCATATTAATTCTATACTTGGTCGGAAAAGAGGCTTTTTTATTTTGGAAGCTCTAGAACTGCAAGTTGATAAATAGTTACATGGATTTTCTGATTGTTCTTATGGATATAGCCGTAGTTTTGCATTGTTTCATCCCAAATACTCCACCTACAGGCAAAATTAAAAATTATTGATTTTGCCTTAAAATAGCGTTGATATGTTTCCATGGACACATTGTGCTAAAATCAGATCAAAAAAATAACTAAGTAAGGAAGTAAGATAATAAAAACTGATATTGGAGAATATATTGTAGGTGCATATCTAAAAGTTATTAAGCGCAGGATTGACAAAGTGTTTCTAATAGTTTACAATTATTGTTAATTATGAGAAATGGTAAAAAAAGAAGCAAAACAATAATAGAGTTAGTAGAGAAACTGCCAGTTTTTACTTTCAATGATTTTTTGGGCGTAGAAGAAAGTAGATCTTATCTCCGGATGGTTCTACACCGCTATGAGAAAAGAGGCAAATTACTCCGTTTAAAAAAGGGGATTTATACGAACACTGCTTACATTGAAAGACTGAAAAATCGTGGTGAGATGGAAGTTTTTACAGACTTTATAGCTAACTTTATATATTCACCTTCCTATTTAAGTTTGGAAACAATTCTTTATCGCCACAATCTCCTGACGGAAATTCCCGTTAATCTGACTTCTGTTTCTAAGAATAAAACGGCTTTTTTTAACAATAAGCTCGGCAATTTTATATATCATACAATAAAACCTTCTCTTTTTTGCGGCTTTGAACTATCTGAAGAAAGTGGTTTTTCTATTATAAGAGCTACCAAAGCCAAGGCTATGTTTGACTTTTTATATTTGCGCAAAAATATTCTGCCTAATAAGGAAGCAGTGAGGGAATTAAGACTGAATAAAGAAAACTTAAGTAGAGATGATATTAAAGAATTAAACAAGCATGTTGCCTTAGAGGGTTCCAAAAAATTAAAAATAATATTAAGTTATCTTTTGGATTAAATTATGGAGTTAATAAAAATATTTTTAACTAAATTGATTAAAGATTCTGCTTTTGATGATAAAGTTTTTAGACGGAATTTATTGAAGAATTATTTGCAGATTATTTTTCTGGATTTTATATATTCTAATAGAAAATATAGCCAGCTAATTTTTTACGGAGGTTCTAGTTTAGCTCACTGTTATAATATGCCACGTTTTTCAGAAGATTTGGATTTTGTGGATTTGAAGAAAGAAATAGAAATTCCCAAATTGGCTAAAGATTTAGAAATGTATTTTAAGAAAAACACAGATCTTGAAGTAAAGGCAGTATCGCAAAAATTTCGAACCTACTTAAAATTCCCTTTGCTGCGTGAATTGGGATTGGCCGGGAAAAGCGAATCAGACCTGCTTTTTTTGAAAATAGAAATTTTCAATGAATTTGATTTTTGTGCAGATTATAAAATTGAAACCATCCCTTTATTTAAGTTTAATAGAACAGTATTAGTTAAAAC
>NZ_PFKO01000083.1:0-1247 GCF_002784285.1 Candidatus Infernicultor aquiphilus | reverse complement strand
CTGACAAGTCGGGGAAAACCCTAGCTACGGTTAAGGGAAGGGATTATTATGATTTGCTCTGGTATTTGGAAAAAGGTATAATGCCAAATTATAGATGTATTGAAGGAATTGATAATAAAGAGGAACTCAAAGAAAAGTTACTTTCAGCAATTACAAAAGTTGATGCAAGAAGTATTAGGATTGACCTTGAATCACTAATTGATAATCCTGAATTAGTTAAAAATTTGAGCAATAACATTAAAGAAATTTTGAAAAGAATGATATCAAATATATAATCTGTTGAGGTTTTTGAGACATGGTAAAGAGGGATATAAAAACCTTAATTTTTGTTGATTGTGAAGCATGCGGTAAGTCGCCAAGCACCGGAAAACTTACTGAATTCAGTGCAGTCGCTTATCCTTCAAGAGCAATATTTCACGGAGTATTGTCAGGGAAAGGATTGCTGGAAGAAAAAGAAGTATTTGAGAAATTTGAGAGGTGGATTCTTCAAGTCACGAATGGATTAAGGCCGATTTTTGTAAGTGATAACCCTGCCTTTGACTGGCAATGGATTAATGATGGTTTTTGGCGTACCATTGGCAGGAATCCGTTCGGGTGGAGTGCTAGAAGGATTGGAGATTTTTACGCTGGCCTTGTTGGAGATTTTGCAAATTCCAGTTCATGGAAAAAGTTACGTATAACGCCACATGATCATAATCCCGTTAATGATGCAATGGGTAACCTTGAAGCATTTGAGAGATTATTAAATGGAGAAAGATAGGGGATTTGATGAGATAACCCCAAAGGCTCAACTGTTCTTTATCCTTTTTATGATACAGAGGATTGCCAATGCTTGACTGTTTGAATAAAATAAATAGGGTCTATAATTGAAAAATAACACTCAACTATAGAATAATCTGATCCATCAGGATAGTCAAATAACTTTCTTTATGTCAGAATAAGAATATATGGCCAGAGAAGACAAAAAATAGAAATATCAGTAACATGGGAATTTGGATAACAAGTATGGGAAAATGTAAAAGAGTAAAATTATAGTTAAAATGTAGGGGGCAATCATAAATGATACATGATACAGGTGACGTCAGACTGTGTGAAAAGTATAGCATTTAGCTTAATATAAATCCACAAAAATGGTATAATATAACTATATAAACATAAAGAAAGAAGGTAGATTTATGGGATATATAGAAGGTGAAGACAGAAATCAAATCATACTCTTTCCTGAAAGTATAGATGAATATGTAAGT
>NZ_PFKO01000231.1:0-16564 GCF_002784285.1 Candidatus Infernicultor aquiphilus | reverse complement strand
CAATTATAATTCCTCCTACTATGGCAGGAAAAGCATACCAAAATCTTATTCCAAAGACAAATGCAGCAATCGAACCAGTCCAGGCTCCTGTTCCAGGAAGCGGAACAGCCACAAAGACCAACAAAAATAATGCCCCATATTTTTCAAATTTTTCCTCATATTGATGCGTTCTTTTAAAGAGCCATTTAAAGAATATATTCAAGAAATGCCATCGACATAAAAAATCCGAAAAAGGTTTTAAATAAAGTAATAAAAAAATTACCGGCACTATATTTCCCAATACTGCAAAGAAATAAGCCGGAAAAACAGGCATTTTATAAATTGTTAAGGCTATGGGAATAGCCCCTCTTAATTCAGTAATAGGCAAAGCAGATATGAAAGCTATTTTTAAAATATTAATAATCAATTTTTTGAATTACCTTTTTTACTAATTTGGTCATAATTGGTTCAGCATCAGAAGCTGCTTTTAATATTTCCTCTAAGCCAGTCTTTACTACTACTCCATTTATAGCTAAATCGGTGATGCAAGAAATACCCAACACTTTCATTCCCATGTGATTTGCTACTATAACCTCTGGAACAGTGGACATACCCACTGCATCTGCTCCTATTTTTATTAAAAACCTATACTCAGCCGGAGTTTCCAAAGTAGGACCAGTTAAACCTACATATATTCCTTGATGCAATTTAATCTTTTCTTTTAAAGCTACCTTTAGAGTTAATTCAACAAGTTTTCGGTCATAAGCTTCAGACATATCTGGAAATCTTAGCCCTAATTCTTCATCATTGGGACCAATTAAAGGGTTATCTCCAAATAAATTTATATGATCGGTGATAAGCATTAAATCACCTCTTTTAAAAAATCGATTCATCCCTCCTGCTGCATTGGAAATAATGATTACCTCTGCACCTAACTTTTTCATTACCCTTACCGGAAAGGTGACTTCTTTTAAGTTATAGCCTTCATAATAATGAAATCTTCCTTGCATGGCTACAACTTCTTTATTTTCTAATTTTCCTAAAACTAAGTTGCCACCATGGCCTTGAACTGTAGAGATAGGGAAATTAGGAATATCACTATATGGTATAATTTCTTTTTCTTGGATATCTTCTGCTAATCTTCCTAATCCGGTTCCCAAAATAATAGCTATTTTTGGTTTAATATTACTTTTTTGATTAATAAATTCAACACTTTCAGTAATTTTTGCTTTTAAATCTTCCACTTTTATTCTACTCCCTTATATTCTTTAAATCATTTAACTATTTTTATTTATTAGGTAGCCAGTTTGCAAACAAATCGTGTCATGTGACGAGTCACGAGATACAAGATACGATTATTTTATTCTGGCTCCTGGCTTCTTCCTTCTATTTTCTTAACTATCTAACCAAGTAACTAGTAGAGCGTTTCCTAAATAATGTTACAATGATTTGTCATTGCGAGTGATAGCGAAGCAATCTCAAGTCCTTACAAATAAAGGGATTGCTTCGTCGCTTTACTCCTCGCAATGACAGAAAAAAATGTAAAGACATTTAGGAAACGAACTACTATATGCTAAATATGTCTCTGGCTTCCTTCTTCTTCTCTATTTACTATACGTTCTTCCTCTTCACTATATACTATATACCATATACTATATACTGTTTTATGTTCTTGGAAAAGCCCTATAATATTCCTCACTAACCCATTTTCTGCTTACATGGGTATAAATTTGAGTAGTAGAAATATCTGAGTGCCCTAACATCTCTTGAACTGACCTGAGATCTGCTCCATTTTCTAATAAGTGGGTAGCTAAGGTGTGCCTTAAGGTATGGGGAGTGACTTTCTTCTCTATTCCAGCTTTTCGAACATATTTTTTAACTAAATAAAATATCCCCTGCCGAGAAAGTCTTTCTCCTCGACTATTTAAAAACAAAATATCCTCATTCGGATTTTTAACTAATTTTGGTCTTACTTTATCAAGATATAAACGTAAAGACTCATCTGCCTTACTCCCAAAAGGAATGATTCGTTCCTTAGAGCCCTTCCCCAGACATTTTAACATACGATTTTCCATATTTATATCCTCAATTTTTAAGTATATTAGTTCTGAAACCCTCATGCCAGTGGCGTAAAGTAACTCTAATATAGCCTGGTCTCTTAGGCCCAGATTACTTTTAAAGTTAGCTTGATCTAATAAAAGATTTATCTCTCTCAAACTCAGAACATGAGGAAGCTTCTTGCTCATCCGGGGAAATTCAATCAGGCCGGTAATGTCTTCTTTGATAAAACCTTCTATTAATAAAAAGCGATAAAGCATCTTCACCGCCACTAAATTTCTAGATATTGAATTAATCTCTAAATTTTTTTTTCTTAAAAAAACAAAATAATTATTGACTAAATCTTTCTTGGTCTGATTAAAAGAACTAATCTTATTCTTTTTTAAAAAATTAATATATTTTATCAAATCATATCTATAAGAGATTATAGTATTTTGAGCTAAACCTCTTTCAATGGTCAGATAATCTAAAAAACATTCTAAAATTTCTTCTAATTTTTTCATCTTATAATATTTTTATATATTTAGGACCAATTTTGCAGTTGGTATAAAATTGGTCACTTTTAGTACTGTACTCCTAAATCTGTAGGTACTATTTGTATCCAAACATTTCCTGGAGTTAAAGCTATCCTATTCCCTTCCTTATCTAAAAATACAGTTCTTGATTCTAGATCTTGTTTTTCCCAGGTAATTTCTTCCGAACTGCCTTTAAAAAATAATAATCCTTTTCCTTTACCAATAAAATCTACTGCTAATCTTCCCTCTTCATCAATAATTTTAGTTTTAGTAAATTGAATTATAATATTATCTACCGCTAATTGCTTTTTGGTCTTGGCATCTATATGGGGTTCATTGTTTATAAATCTTAGATATTTCATCGATTCGGGTTGATATTTATAACTTACCGTATAATCATTATTGTAAGGAATTACTATAGAATTATTTTGTCTACCAGTCAATTTTTCATTGCTCTCGGTTTCAAATTGATAATCTTGCTTCTTTATCATTTCAACATAACCCAATTTATTAGCTTCTTCTCTCAATTTGATGGTAGAGGTGTATAAATTATGAGGCGGTTGTCGGTCTTGAGTTCTCCAAAAGGGTTGAAAATCTACAAATTCATTTATATCATCTATCCTCTCTTCTTTTATGAAATTATATGCTTCTTCACTTCCTCCAATATGAACATAAATTGCTTGATGCTCTAAAGATTTACTCACAAAATAAGGTCTTGCACTCCTTACTGGTCCAACTACTTCTGCCTCCTGGTCATAATAAAAGGCTAAAAATCTAGTAATTCCACCTTCTGCTAAAACTTCATACACAATATTTGCCTTATCCAAACCAGTTTGTGGTCTGGCCCCCGCTGAATTTTCAATCATAATAGAAAGAGGTCTACTCCCAAAAGGAGATTCTTTCTCTTTCGTCTCTGGTAGAGCACTAATTTCTCCCAGGTTTACTGTAGTACCATAAGTTGCTTCAATATTCTCTACTTGTTTTTCACCCAAACTAATTTTAAGCTGTGATTCACCTGGTTCGAATATTTCTCCCTTTACTTCTTTTCTACTGGCTATAACCTGATTAAAATATTCAGTAGAAACATTTATATCCTGCCCTAAGGACTCCTTGGTTTGGACTGACGGGACTACTGATTGAGGTTTACTTTCCACCTGAGGAGTTTTAACTTCTACCTTGGGTATACCTTCAGTTACGGTTAATTCCTCCTTTTTAATTACCTTTGTCTCTGTTTTTTCTTCCATTATCTTAGGTGGTTCAGGAGAAACTGGAGTAACTTTTGGTTTAACTTCCAATTGAGCAACTGTCTTTTTTACAGTAATCTCTGGTTTTTTTGATTCCGGTTGTTTTGGAGCAGGAAGTTCGATTAAGCTAACTAAGGTAAGCTCTTCTTCCTTCGGGAAAGGTCTGTTAAAATTAAAAGCAATCATATTCCCAAAAGCATATAATAACATAATATTAAGTATAATTGAGATTAGAAACGATCTTCCTAAATAACTTTTTTTACTCTGTTCTAAACGTTTTGTTCTATAACTATATCTGGACATTTATTATTTATACCTCAATTTTAATTCACCAATTTACCAATTTACCAATTCTCCAATTTACCAATTAATTAAGTCTAAAATCCCACCAGTATTCCGGTCTGCCGTTCAATTTAGTTAACCAGTTATCCGGTTTACCAGTAAAATGTGTAATATGTGATGTGTAATAAGTAACCTGTTTTTGTAAATTCAGAACTATAATCTTATTACTCATTACCTATTACTCATCACTGTGTTTCTATATGCTAAACGCTACCCGCTCTACGCTATACTATATACCATATACTATATACTAATTTATTCACTACTTCTTTTTAGTCGGTTGAGTGGCAATGGCAATTTTATCTGCTCCTCCCTTTTTAAGTAAATCCATTACACTGATTACTTTTCCATGCAGCACATTTTTATCTGCCTCCAATACTACTATTTTTTCAGGTTCTTTTTTTAATTCTGTAGCTATACTTTCAGTAATTTTTAAAGGATCTATTAATTTTCCGTTCAAATAAATAGTATTATCTTCAGTAATAGTTACAGTAATATTTTTCGATGGCTCTACAGCAGCAAAATCTCCACTTGGTAAATTTATTTTTACTCTATTTTCTAAATTTACAAATGTGGTAGTCACCATAAAAAATATTAATAGTTGAAAGACTATATCAATTAAGGGCGTTAAATCAAAACTGGCACTTTTTTTATTCGGATGATGAAACTTCATATTCTACTTCACCGCCTTGATTAATATTATTTTGAACAACCTCATTATGATTAATTTCCTGGCTAGTTAGAAGATCTAGAAGATCTATACAACTTATTTCCATCTCTCTTATTAATTTTTCTACCCGATGTGATAAATAATTATAAGCTACAATAGTCGGTATAGCTACCGATAATCCAAAGGCAGTAGTAAGCAAAGCTACTGAAATCCCTCCTGCTAATGCTTCTGGGTTACCGACTCCCATTAAGGTGATTACATTAAAGGACTGAATCATACCAAAAACTGTTCCTAAAAGCCCTAATAAAGGAGCAATATTACTAATGGTAGAAAGAGTGGACAGATTACCTTCTAATAAAGGAATCTCTTGGCTAGCTCTATCTTCGATTGCTTCTTTTATTTCTTCTCGTCTCCGGCCAAATTTCATTAAACCAGTCAACATAATCTTAGCTATAGGAGTAGGATTTTTACGACAGGAAGAAATAGCTAATTCAATACTCCCCTTTTTAACAAAATTTTTAACTCGAAAAACAAATTTATTACTTTTAGTTTTAATGCTTTTTAAATAGAACATTCTTTCAAAGAAAATAGAAATTGCCAATAATGAACATATTAAAATGGGGTACATTAAGAACCCACCTTTTATCATAAATTCAAACATTAAATATTTGCCCCCTCTTTTTTATTTTTTAACATATTTTAATTCACCAATTCTCCAATTCTCCAATTCTCCAATTGAACAATTTACCAATTAATTTAGTTATCTGGTTATCTGGTTACCCAGTCTGCCAGTAAGTTGTGTAATATGTGACGTGTAATAAGTAACCTGCTTTTGTAAATTCAGAACTATGATCTTATTACTCATTACAGATTACTTATCACTTTATTTCTCCACGCTAAACGCTATCCGCCATATTCTATTCTTTCTGTAATACTTTCAATCTCTCCTGAGCCTTTTCTAGATATGAACTCTGAGGAAATTTTGAAATTAAAAGCTGATAATCATTAATAGCTTTTTCTCGATTCTCTAATTTTTCCCAACAAACTGCCTTTATATATAAGATATCCTCTCCATATTTTAGATTAGAATAATCCTGTAAATAATTCTCTCCGGCCTGGATAGCTTTTTCATATTCATCTTTTTTAAAATAAGATAGGCATAGACCATACCAAGCTTCAGATAAATATTGACTATCAGGATATTCTCTGACTAATCTTTCTAAATTAATAATACTGTCTATCCATTTTTCCTCTTGTAAAGATATTTGGCTTATTAAATATAAGGCTTCTGCTTTAAAATCACTCTTAGTATAACTATTTATGAATTTTTCCAGTTCTGTTTTCGCCATTTCTTTCTTCATTAAAAGAAAATAGTTTTTGCCTATCCTAAATCGTGCTTCTTCAATAAATTTACTATTAGGATAAATAATTATAAGTTTTTTAAATTCCTCTACTGAGGCTTCATATTCTTTATTTTCCAGATAAGACCAAGCAATGGCATATTGAGCATTTACTGATAATTCTGCATTAGGATACTTTTCTATAAATTGTCTATATGCTTCTTGGGCTTTTTGGTAATCCTTAAGGTTATACCATGATTCTGCGGCCATAAACTTAGCTCTTTGCGCTATAGTTAAATTTCCTTCCTTTTCCTCAACCTGATTAAAATATTCATTTGCCTTCTGGTAATTGGTTAATTTAAAATAACTCCACCCCATCCAATAGTAACTTTCCGTAACCAAAGATGAATCAGGAAAAGATTGAATAATTTTTTCAAATTCCTCAATTGCTTCTTTATATTTACTCTGATTATAATAAGAATTACCTAATTTAAAATATGCTTCTTGAGAAAATTCACTCTGAGGGTAATTTTTCTTCAATTCTTCAAATGCTGAAATCTCTCCTTCTTGATCCCCTAATTCTTCAGAGGCCTTTCCTCTCCAATAAATCGCTTCAGCTGTAGATACTTTTTTAAATTCAGATAAAGCTAATTTATATTCTTTTAAATCATACAAATTTTTACCTAGCTCAAAATAAGCAGATTCAATAAGTTCATTTTGCGGATATCTCTCTATAAATTCTTGAAATTCTAAAACTGCTTTTTCTTTGTCTCCCTGAAGAGAATAGGCTAAGCCTAAATCAAAACTAGCTTTTGCTAATAAAGAATCTCCCAGCTTAAGTTGTTTTAAATTCTCCAGATTTTCAATAGATTTATTATATTCTTTTAAATTAAGGTAGCAGCGAGCTAATAAATACTGTGCCTCACCTTTTTTGGCCTCCTCTATTCCTGATGTTGAAATTATATCTTCTAATTGCGCTATAGCTTCTTCAAATTTATCTTGCTTAAATAAACTTAAACCCTCAAAATATTTTACTTCATTAACTAATTCAAATTCTGGAAAGAGAGATAACATTTTTTTAAAGACCTCTTCTGCCTCTTTATATTGATCAGATCTAAAATAAGCCTGGCCTAATAAGTAATATACCTCTCCTATCTCTTTCCCCTGCTCTTCGGGATATTTTTCAATAAATTCCTCATCTATCTTGATTACTTCTGGGTAATTTTCTGCTTTAAAATATGATTTTCCCAATTTATACCTAGCTTGTAAGGCTAAATTACTATCCGGAAAATCTTTTAACAATTTTAAAAACTTCTCAGTTGCCTCTGGATATTCCTCTAATAAATAATAACACCAGCCACTACCTAAAAGAGCGTCATCAGTATATTCATTTATCACTGAATCAGTCACTACTCGCTCATATTCCACTTGAGCTATCTTATATTCTCCCTTTTGGAAATAACATTCAGCCAATAGATATCGAGCATTAGGATAATCACTCTTTAAATTAAGGGCTTCTTTAAGTTCCTCCATTGCTACCGTATAATTTTTTAAAGAATAAAATTCATAACCTAATTTATAGTGTTCCTCTGCTTTTTCCTCTTCCCCACTAATTTTTAATGTAGTTACTTTCTCTCTTTCTTCTAAGTATTTATCCATCTGATTAAGTTGATAATAGGAACGAGAAAGAAATTGACGGGCTTTCTCAAATTCAGGATTATAATCTAAAGACTGATTAAATTCTTTGATGGCTTTATCATATTCACCCTTCAAATAATAATCATAACCAGTATTAAAATATTTTAAAGTCTCTCTCCCATATTGTTTCTCCTCTAAACAATTGTTTAAAAAATGTTTAGCTGTATTGTCAAAACTATCTATCTCAATAACCTTTTCCCATTGGGAAATAGAATTATCCAAATCACCTGCTTCATAATAGCTTAAGGCTAAATAATAGTGAGGTTCTTTAAAATTAGGATTTTTCAAAATAGCTAATTTAAAATATGGTATAGCTTCTTCAAAATTCCTCTTTTTATAAGCCAGATAACCTTTTTCGTAATTTTCATAGGTTTCTCGTCCATATTTTTTAGCCTGTTCGTTCTTTTTAATGAACCAGGGAATTTCTTTATTCTGGGGATCTATCCTTAAAACTTCTTCACATTCATCGAGAGAAAGACCTATCTCGCCCATATCATAATAGATTTGAACTAAATATAGATGAGCCTCTAATAAATCAGGATTATATTTTAGAGCAGAATTAAAATACTCGATCGCTTGTTGATGATCTTTTTTGGAATAAAAAGCATATCCTAATCTAAAATAGGCCTGAGCAGCTTTCTCATAAATACCTTTATTCTCCATTTGATTAGCTTCTACCAATTGTATAAATTTATTTAAACTCTCTGCTTCTTTAATAGTCCAATGGGTTCTATTATAAATTTCAGCCAGAAGATAATAACCATCAGCATACTTGGGGTCTATTACTACTGCTCTTTCTCCATATTCAATTGCTTCAGCCCATAATTTCTTACTGGGAAAGTCTGCTCCCTGATATGTAACAATAGCCTTATCTCGAGAATCAAGACATTTATAATAATTACTCAAGGCCTCAAGAGAAGTAGTAGGAATTTCTCCTATTATGGCTTTATCTTGATCAGATAATCCAATATTAAGTTCTTTTAAAATAAAAAAGACTATCTGGTCTTCTAACCCCCAAAGATCAGTCTTTTCTACTACAAAATCCCGAAAAGTAGTAATTTCTCCAGTTGCGACTTCATATTTTTTAAGACTTACCTTTAAATTTGAAGGTGAAGAAAAATAATAATTTCCAAAAAATATTATCTCGACCTTTAAATCCTCATTAATTTGAATTAATAAAGGTTTCTCTAACTCAGTCAAAAGGGGTAATAAGTTATATTTATAATATAAATCTTCTATATCTTGACGTGAGGAACAGGTAATAGCATCAACCTGAGAAAGGTCATTGATCAATATATCAGTCAAGCCTTTACTCAACCAATTCCACTCCGATTGTTGAGTGTGGTCATTAAAATATAAAACACTTATCTTTAGATCAGAAGAGGCTTCCGCAATTTGAACTAAAAAAGAAAAACTTATTAGGAGGCACAGTATAATAATAAAAAAGAAATTTTTTAATAAATACTTTTTGGTTAAAAAAATATTTTCTAAAAGTTTATCGAATTTTTTGGTCATTAATTCACCTTATTAAACTAAAAAAAGTTAAAGCTGCCTGTCTGCGTGCCTGCCTGACCTGTCTGCGTGCAACGCACAGGCAGAAAAGCGAAAAACCATAAATATTATTAATTAATTAATAAAATTATACTCTATTTATTAGAAAAAGTAAAAAACATTCCTTTGATTTTTACTTGATCTCCTTCTTGAATTCCTTTTTTAATTAAAACCTTTTCTAAATTAATTTTTTTGATTATTTTCTGAAAATTTTCTGTTGCCTCTTCATTATTAAAATCGGTCATTGCCACTATTCGTTCAATTTCTGCTCCAGTTACTTCATAAATATTTTCTTTTTTAGAAATTATAAACCGCGGAGTAAATTTATATACTACCTCTTTTTCGGGTAAAACTTGATCAACTTTTTCTTCTTCTTTTAATTTCAGTTTATCTAATAGAGAAGAAAGAGCATAAACCAGTGTATCTATTCCTTCTCTAGTTAAGGCAGAAATTGGGTAAACTTTATAACCTTTTTCACCAAAAGCTTCTTTAAGATAATTCAAATTTTCTTTAGCAGAAGATAAATCACACTTGTTTATAGCTATAATTTGAAATTTTTGAGCTAGTTTTTCACTAAAATTACTTAATTCTTTGTTTATAACCGTAAAATCATGTAAGGGATCCTCTTTTTTTATGGTAGAACCATCGATTAGATGTAATATTATTTGAGTTCTTTCAATATGCTTTAGAAACTTATCTCCTAAACCTATACCCTGATGGGCACCTTCAATCAGTCCTGGAATATCTGCCACTATAAAGCTTTTTGTTTCATCTACCCTCACTACTCCTAAATTGGGATTGACGGTAGTAAAGGGATAGTCAGCAATCTTAGGTTTAGCCGAAGAAATCCGAGAAAGCAAAGTAGATTTTCCAACATTAGGATAGCCAACTAATCCAACATCAGCGATTATTTTAAGACTTAAATACAATTTTTTTTCTTCTCCTGGTTCTCCTTTTTGCGCAAATTTTGGTCCCCTTCTAATGGAACTCTTAAAGCGAAAATTCCCCTGTCCACCTTGTCCTCCTCCCACCGCAGTAATTTTCTGCTCATTTTTAGTTAAGTCTTCTAAAATTATGGAGCTATCTATATCCTCTACTATAGTCCCCAGGGGAACTTTTATAATTAAATCTTTCCCACTTTTACCTGTTTTATTACTTCCCTGACCACTTTCTCCGTTTTGCGCCCTTTGATGCGGGTGATTATAAAGATCCACCAGGGTTCTGACCTTTTCATCAGCTTCTATAATCACATCTCCCCCTTTTCCGCCATCACCTCCATTTGGTCCACCTTTGGGGATATATTTTTCCCTTCTGAAACTTACTGCGCCATTTCCCCCTCTTCCTGCTCTTACTTCTATTTTCACTCTATCTACAAACATAATCTTCTCCTACTAAAAATGAAATTTTTATGACAAATTTAGTGCCAGGCACCTTTTTTGTCATAATACTAAAAAACCCTGAGTTTTACAAAAAAACCCAGGGTTAATTTATAAAATAAACTTTTTCCTTAAGATCTTTCAGTATAAACACAGATTTGTTTCCTATCTTTTCCTTTTCTTTCAAAAGTTACAAATCCTTCAATTAAAGCAAATAAAGTATCATCTTTTCCTCTTCCCACATTTTCTCCAGGAAGAATTTTAGTCCCTCTCTGTCTTACTAAGATACTGCCTGCTTTTATAAATTGACCAGCAAATCGTTTTACTCCTAAATACTGAGGATTACTATCTCTACCATTTCGAACTGAACCTTGACCCTTTTTATGTGCCATAATCCCTCACCTCGCTCTCTTAAAATCTACTTCTATTTAAATTAAATTTATTATCAATATAAATCAATATAAATAATTTTATATTATAGGCTACCTTTATGCTTCTATTTTTTCAATCAAGATTTCGGTATAAGGTTGTCTATGTCCAGTCTTTTTACGATATCTTTTTTTAGATTTATACTTAAAAACTATTATTTTTTTAGCTTTATCGTGCTTCAAAACTTTCCCAATAGCCTTAGCCTTTTCCACTAATGGTCGGCCTATAATATATTCTCCTTCTTTGTTAACCATCAATATTTGATTAAATTCTATTTCTTGGTTTTTTTCTTGGGTTATCTTTTCAATCCTGATAATATCTCCTTCTTTTACCCAGTATTGTTTCCCTCCAGTTGCAATAACTGCTTGCATTCCTCGCCATCCTCCTTGCTTTCTAAACTCGCCCCTGATTAGGTAGCAATCAAAAAATGACTACTTTTAAACCCAACCTGTGCGGATAAAACAGATGCTTATAAAATTTAGCATATATTTATAAAGTTGTCAAATTATTTCGTATTGCGTATTGAGTATTTAGTTAGTTGGTAGATTGGTAGATTATTTAACCAATCAACTAGCTAACCAAGTAACTAGCTAACTAAGTAAACATCTGCTTGATCTTCTTTACTTCTTTTAGTCTACCTACTGCTACTACTTCTATTCTTTCTATATGGATATCTTTGGAAGATTTAATATAGATAGTTTTTTTATTACTTTTTTCTAATTGTTTAATTAGTAACATCTTCGTCCCAGAGAGGGCTTCTTCCACTTTAGGATGTACACCTAATAGAACTGCTTCCGCTCTTGAAGTCTTACATAATTCTTCTAACTTACGTAAAACCATATTGCTTACACTTTCTGAAGATAAAACTCTCCCTGTTCCAGAACAGTAAGGACAAGAAATTCTCAGCATATTTTCCAAATCTCTCCTTGACCTCTTTCGGGTAAGTTCTATCAAACCTAATTCACTATTTTGAACGACATTAGTCTTAGTTTTGTCTTTCTTCAAACTCTCTTCTAATTTCTTTATCAGCTTTTCGATGTCTTCTTGGTTATCCATATCGATAAAATCGATTATAATAATTCCTCCAATATCTCTTAACCTTAACTGAAAACCTATCTCTTCTGCTGCTTGTAAATTAGTCTTCAAAATAGTCCTTCTCATATCTTTTTTACCAACAAATTTACCAGTGTTTACGTCAATTACTGTTAAAGCCTCAGTTTGGTCAAAGACCAAATATCCTCCACACTTAAGCCATACCTTCTTTTGTAAAGCTTTATTAATTTCCTTTTCGATACCATATTCTTCAAATATAGCTTTTTCTCCTTCGTAAAGAGAGACTCTCGGCTCTAATTCTGATAGAGATAGAGTTTTTAAAAACTGTAATACATTTTTATATTCAGTCTTAGAATTGATTAAAATTTCTTCTACCTCTTCGGTAAATAGATCACGAATAATTCGATAAGTGAGGGTTAAGTCCTCATATAATAACATCGGAGCTTTAGTTTTATTTACTTTCCCTTTTATCTTATTCCATAATCTAGTCAAAAAATCTAAATCAGGTAAAAAATCCTCTAATTCTTTACCCCAGGCAGCAGTTCGAATAATCAATCCCGCATTTTTAGGCTTTAGCTTTTGAACAATTTTTTTTAATCTTTCTCTCTCTTTTTCCTCTTCAACTCGGTGGGAAATTCCCATATTTATGTTATTGGGTACCAAAACTAAATATCTACCCGGAAGGCTAATATTGATAGTAACTCGAGCTCCTTTAGGAACTATCGCCTCTTTTACTACTTGCACCATTATCTCTTGACCAACTTTAATTTTATCCAAAGCAAGCTGTGGGGTAATCTCAGTTTCTGTAACTGCCTCTTTATCTTTATCTTGATCAATTATAACTTTGTCGATATGTAAAAAAGCGTTTTTCTCAATTCCAATATCTACAAATGCTGCCTCTATTCCAGGCAAAACATTGGTTACTTTTCCCTTATAGATATTACCAACAATCTTGTCATCTTCAATTCTTTCGATGTGAATTTCCACTAATCGACTATTTTCAATTATCGCCACTCTCTCTTCAGTTAAACCCACATCTATGATTACTCTTTTATTCATTCCAAACTCCTGTTTTACTTTAATATTAATCTTCATCTATCTTACTCTAAATTATTTAATTAGTAAAGATGAGCAAGATTCACTATCAAGATTCACCCTATTCAAATCAACATTTTTTTAATAAAAATTTAAAGCAATTTTATTTGTCTTTTTAATAAAAATTAATCTTCGATAACTTCTTTACCTTTAATATACAATCCATATCTACAAATTTTTTTAATCTCAAAATTATTACCAAAATGAGATAACCAGGCTTTAATTACATATTGAGGATTTAAATTTCCTTCTTGTCCTATATTCAGACCTAAATTAAGTTCTAAAAATTGGTGTTGAATTTTTTTAACTGACATATTTAAAATTGATGGTTTTATATCCATCCTCTTCACCCCTTTTTTAGTCGACTTTTCTACCATAATTTCCTCTAATCTTAAAAAAATTTTAATATCTTTGTCTATCTCTTTCACTAACTCTTTTAATTTACTTTCCCCCTGGTCATCTTCCAAATTTAATAAACTTCCCCTTGATTTTAAATTTATCCAATATGAAGCTTTATCGATTACTTTTACTAAAGAATCGGCAGAGGAGGGGATTATTTTGGCTTCTAATATCTTCAATCCTTCCGGTAAAACTCGGTTTAACCTACCAACTAAGTCCTCAGTTTTTATTCTTTCCTTTAAACGAATATCTAAATATTCAGATGAACTACTGATCCCTAAAGGTAAAGGGGGACCAAAAGATATTCTAAACCGAGGATTAAAACCGCAGGATATAACCACCGGGAGGTTGGCTCTTCTTAAAGCCCGGGTAAAAACCTGAACTAAGTTTAAATGAGAAATATATCTAATAGGTTCATCTTTACTATATTTTACTCTGATTAATTGTTCCAAAATAAAATAAATCTCCTTTTATTCAATTCATCAATTAAATTATAATGTCCAGATTGGCATCGCGTAAATAAATAGTTAAAAACGGGTCGAATAAATTCGACCCCTACACTAAAAAATATACTTTATTTGAAAAAGTTTTGAATTCTGAATTCTGATTTTCTTCACGCAATACGCAATACGCAATACGCACTATGATTATTTTCTATTTTCTGACTTCTAATTTCTATCTTACTATCTCTTTACTATATACTCAATACTGGATACTATATACTAATTATGCTATTCACTAATGACTCATTTAGCATACTCCACAGGAAGTACAAGAATCAAAGCGGCAATCAGGGGTTGTTTCACCTTTTAAAGCTTTTTCCTTTTCCTTGAGTAGGTATTCCTTCTTAACCCCACAAGAGATATGCTCCCAGGGTAAGATTTCATCATCTTCCCGTACTCTATTGACATAAAATTCCATACTAAGTCCACTATCAACAAAGGCTTGTTGCCAGGCTTCAAATTTAAATTGTTCACTCCAGGCATCAAATTTACACCCCAGATAATGGGCTCTTTCTAATACTTCGCCTAATCTCCTATCCCCTCGAGCAAAGACTGCCTCTAAATAACTATGCTTAATATCGGGATAACTAAAGGAAATATTCCTCCAATCTAATCTATCCTTTAAATATCCAATTTTTTTAGATAAACTCTCTCTTGCTTCCTGCGCTTCCCATTGGAAAGGTGTATGGGATTTGGGCACAAAAGCAGATACGCTAATATTTATATTTATTTTCCTCCCCATTATTTCTCTGCCCATGCGGTCAACTTGGTTAACTAACTTGACTATTTCTTCCACATCTTCGTCTGTTTCGGTGGGTAATCCTATCATAAAATAAAGTTTTATCTTTCTCCACCCGGCCTGAAAAGCTGCTCTTATGGATGAATATAAATCCTCCTCTTGAACATTTTTATTGATTACATCTCTTAATCTCTGAGTCCCAACTTCTGGAGCAAAAGTGAGACCAGTCTTCCTGACTCTCTGAACTTGTTGGGCCAAAGCAACCGAAAAAGTATCTATTCTCAAAGAAGGCAAAGAAACTCCCACTCCTTTTTCTTTAAATCGGTCTACCAATTGGGTGATTAATCTTTCTATTTCGCTATAATCACTCGAACTCAAAGATGACAAAGAGATCTCTTCATATCCAGTGTGAGCAAGAATTTCCTCAGCTAATTTAACCAAAGTTCCAACTGATTTTTCTCTTACCGGACGGTAAATTATTCCTGCCTGGCAGAAACGACATCCCCGAGAACACCCCCGAAAAATCTCTAAAGTTATTCTATCATGAACCACATCGATATTAGGGACAATAGGATAAAGAGGATAAAATACTTGATCAAAATTAGAAATAATTCGTTTTTTAATTACTGAACGATATGCTTCTTTTTTAGGAGTAATGGATTTAACTTTTCCGTCTTCAAGATAATCAACCTTATAATGAGAGGGAATATATACCCCCTCTAGATGACCCAATTTTTCTAAGAGTTTAGATCGACTTTGTTTTTTTTCTTTCCATCTTTTATAAACTTCTATAATTTCACCAATAATTTCTTCCCCTTCTCCAATTACAAATAAATCTATAAAGCAGGATAAAGGTTCAGGATTAAAAGCCCCTGGACCACCAGCAATAATCAAGGGATCTTCTTCTTTTCTCGCTGTAGATCTCAGAGGAATACCTCCCAGATCTAAGAGATTCAGAATATTAGAAAAACATAATTCATGTTGAATGGTAAACCCAACTAAATCAAAAGAATTTAAAGCTCTATAGGTTTCTAAAGAAAAAACAGGTATCTGTCGTTCTCTCAATAAATTTTCCATATCTACTGCCGGTGAAAAAATTCGCTCAGCCAGTGCATCATCTCTTTTATTAATAATCTCATACAGAATTTTAAACCCTAAATAACTCATCCCGATTTCGTATAAATCAGGAAAGGCTAAGGCTACTTTAATCGTCGATTTCTTCTCTCTTTTTATTATCTCATTATATTCTTTACCGGTATATCTACCCGGTTTTTCTACTTTATCTAATAATTCCTCAAACAATATTTTTTTTATATTAATATCCAAATTTTTTTCTCCTCATCGAACCCGTTAAAAAATTACTAAATAATCCGGGTCGGATAAATCCGACCCCTACAACTCCTACACCAAAATCAGAGCTCACGATGTCCGTATATTTAATAACTATTTATTAAATATCAATACATAGCGAACCCTTATTAATAACATAAAATATCAATACATAGCGAACTCCTAATGATAACAAAGTATCAAGACATAGCGAACTCTAGAGATCGAACCTTGATAAATCAAT
>NZ_PFKO01000002.1:0-4050 GCF_002784285.1 Candidatus Infernicultor aquiphilus | reverse complement strand
GCGTAAAACCATAATTCAAAATTTAAAACCTTCTTCTTAGTTTTAAGTTTTGAGTTATAGTTTTGCGTTTTTCGCTCTACGCTTTGCGCTTCTATATATACGCTATCCGCTAAACGCTACCCGAATTTAATTTTTAAAATACACCACAGTTACTCCCATACCTCCCTCGCTTGCATCTCCAGATCTGAATGATTTAATATTAGGTGTTCTATCTAATAATTTTTTAACTTCTTCCCGCAAGATACCTTTACCTTTCCCATGAATCACATATACTGGTGAAACTCCTAACAAATAAGCGTCATCTAAATATTTCTCTAATATTAGCCGGGCTTCTTCAACTCTGAATCGACGTAGAAAAATATTGTTTTTAAAGGTTTTCATTTTAGTCAAATAAAGATTATCTCTATTAATTAATTCTTTAGTAATGGTATTCTTTTTTTTAATAATATTCTTAGTTGTCTCATAGGGCATATCTATTTTTTCTATATTTAAAACTGGGACTAACATCTTCATATTATCTACTTGAACCTTACACTTTTCGCTTTCAATAGAAAGCACTATCCCTTTTTTATTTAAATTCTTGATTAGTACATAGTCTCCTATTCTAATATTTTGATTTTTAATTAACTCTTCCTCTCTGCCTGTGCGTCTACCTGCGCCGTTGGCGCGGCAGGCAGGTTGCACGCAGACAGGTGGTTTTATTTTAACTATCTCATCTTTTATCTCTTGGTTAATTACTTGCATTTCTTTTAATAGATAATCCTTAGATGGCGTATTTATAGTCCTCTTTTTATTCATTTTTTCTATTATCTTTTCAGCTCTATTCTGAGTTTCTTTTAATATCTTTTCTGCTTCCTGGTAAGCCCTTAGAATTATTTCATTTTTATCCTCTTCTGTTTTATTTAGTTCCTTCTTTAATCTATCTTTAATTTCAAAGCTTTCTTCTCTGGTTATCTTTATTAGATCTTTTTCTTTTTCAATTAATTTTTTATCTTGTTCGATCTTTTCAATTAAACTATCTGCTTTAATTTTTTCTTGAGATAAAAAGCTCTGAGCTCGTAAAATTACTTCTGGAGCTAAACCTAAACTTCGGGCAATTATAAAAGCGCAACTCTTGCCAGGTAATCCAATAGAAATCTGAAATGTGGGTTTTAAGGTCTTTTCATCAAATTCAACACGAGCATTATTTACCCCCTCAGTTAGATACGCATAAGTCTTTAAAGTATCATGATGAGTAGTGGCGATTACTTTAGATTTTTTTTTACGTAAAAAATCTAAAACTGCCATACCTAAAGCTGCTCCTTCCGTAGGATCTGTGCCTGCACCTAATTCATCAAGTAATATCAGAGAATTAGAATCAGTCCAGCTTAAAATCTGAACTATATATTTCATATGAGAAGAAAAAGTACTTAAATTTTGCTCTATGCTCTGTTCATCTCCTATATCACAAAATATCTTTTTAAAAACAGCAATCTCACTTCCCTCTGCAGCAGGAATATGTAACCCACATTGAGCCATAAGAGTAAGTATTCCTACGGTCTTTAAAGTAACTGTCTTACCTCCTGTATTAGGACCAGTAATTAGTAAAATATCAAAATCTTTTCCTAAACGGATATTAATGGGAACTACAGAATTTTTTAATAAAGGGTGCCTTGCCTGAATGAGATTAACAAATCCATTTTGATTTAATTTTGGTTCCACCGCTTTCATGTTATTAGCTAATACTGCTCGTGCATAAATAAAATCAATTTTACCCAGAACCAAAACACTATCATTAATTTCTGGTGCTTTTTCTCCAATAAGGGCAGTTAATTTTTGTAAAATTATTAATATTTCTCGCTCTTCATCTTTAATTAATTGGCGGAGTGTATTATTTAACTCCACTATTTCAATTGGTTCAACAAATAAAGTAGCGCCACTGTCAGATTTATCGTGAACTATCCCGGGGAATTTTATTCTTCTTTCTTGTTTTATGGGTATTACATATCTATTTTGTCGTATAGTTATTATAGGCTCTTGAATAATGGTGCTAAATTGAGAAGATCTAATGATGGTTTCTAATTTATTTTTAATGGTTTGCTCTTCTTTTATTATTTCTCTTCTAATTTTCTTTAAGTCTGGGCTGGCTCGATCTAAAATTATTCCATCTTCCCCAATACACTGGGTTATCTTTTCCTCTAATTCAGTGAAAGTTTCTATTTTCTCTGTTTTTTCCTTAATTAAAGGGTATTTTTTTTCAGTTTTTAATAAAAAATTTTTAATCAAGCGTAAAGTTTTTAAAACTTTCAAAATTTTTAAAACTTTTATAGTATCAAGAATGGCTCCCTTAACTGCAGATTTTTTTATTTCATTACTAATATCTTCTAATCTGGTAAAAGGGGGTGTCCCTTCATAAAGAATAATTTCTCTCATTTCTGTAGTTTCTCTTTGAGCAATAAGAATTTGCTCTAAATCAGTTTTAGGTTTGATTGTTTCTGCAATTAATTCGCCAGTTGCAGTGTTCATATTTTCTTTTACTTGTTTTTTAATTTTTGAAAATTCTAAAACTGAAAATGTATGCTCATCCAATAGATGTCTCACCTTTTTAAATTACAAAATAGTAAAGATCATTATATCCTTTTACCTGTCTGCGTGCCTGCCTGACCTGTCTGCGTGTAACGCACAGGCAGAGTAGATTAAATATTAATAAAATATTTCGTAGTATTTTTTAAAACAAATAAATTAAGAGGAAATTTTTTAAGAAATTCTTCTTTGTTAAACTGAAAGCTTGAAGGCAACCAATCTTTAAAATAATCATAGATAATTATAGTCATAGCCGCCAATCTATTTGCTAAAAAAGAATTTTCTAATTGCTCTTTAAAGAAAACAGGTAAAGGAACCAAAGTAATAATAACTAACAAAATCCCTACTATTAACAAACCTTTAATTAAGCCAAATAAAGCTCCCCCTAAAGTATCAATCCAGGAAATTAATAATAGAGAAAATATTTTTTTCAAGATTATTTCAATAATCCTCGCTATTAGATATATACTAAAAAATATGAGAACAAAACCTAATAAATTTGCTATATCCTTACTTAGTTGAGTATGCAGATTTATATACTCTCCAACTTCTTTAAACCAAAAAATTGCTAGGAAAATAGAAACCATCAACCCTAATAAATTTATTATTCCTCTGATAATGCCACGACGTATTCCAATAATCATGTTTAATAAAATTATTATCATTATGGATACATCTACCCAGTTTATTGTCATAAATACCTTCTACCTGCTCTTTTATTCTCTTATTTTTGCATTAAATTTTGTCATTAGCTTCTCTCTTATATTCGCATATACGTCTTCAACTTCTTGATCAGTCAAAGTGCGATCTTCAGCTTGAAAAACGATAGAATAAGCTAAGCTCTTGCAACCATTACCAATTTGCTTCCCCCTGAATATATCAAATAAAGTTACTTTTTTAATTAATTTTACATCAATCGATTTTATTGCATTAATAATATCGGCAGAAATTATTTCTTCTTTTACTATCAAGGCTAAATCTCTCTGTGCTGAAGGATATTTTGCTAAAATACAATAGTGGATATCCGGAGGAATATGAGGTAATAAATTTTCAAAATCAATCTCAAATAGATTAACCTTTCCCGGAATACGATAGTTGTTTATTACTTCTGAATGTATCTCACCAAAAATTCCTATTTCTTCTCCTTCAATAATAATCTTGCCATTTTGTAAAGGATGCAAGGTGGGGTGATTACCTGGGACTACCTCCCAATTTTTCACCTTTAAATCCTGAAGAATTACTTCAATTATACCTTTGACATTAAAAATATCCAAAGAAGATGATTTTTCCCAAAGGTCTCCGCGGCCTATCTTGGTAATCATCCCAGTGATTATTATTTTTTCCTTAGGTAAAGAATTTATTTTATTGGCATAGGGTAGATATATTTTACCTACTTCAAATATTTTAACTACCTCGGCTTGCCGATTAGTATTCCATTTTACTACTTCCAACAAACTTGAAATTATAGAAGTACGCATTAAAGAATAA
>NZ_PFKO01000082.1:0-3971 GCF_002784285.1 Candidatus Infernicultor aquiphilus | reverse complement strand
TTGGATATATTCAAAATTTAATCCCAAAATCATTTCTAATTCTGCTTTAGCCTCTACCGCAGCTCGAGAAAGAACGACTGCCAGTTCCAAGAGTCGAGCTCGAATTAATTCTATTTGACCGGCATTTTTGAATAATATTTCCCCCAAAATCTCATTTAATACTTCCTTTGCTCCTTCTTTATCCCCTAATCTAACTCTCCTTAGCAATTCTCTCTCCGTCTCTAAAGGGTAGAGTGAACTAATAGAAATAAATGAATTTTCATCTTTCTCTTCCTTTTCAAGCGACTCTAATTCTCTTCTTTTTATCCTCTGTATTTCTTCAGAAATTTTTGCTTGTTGAATATATCTCTCCTGGCGTAATTTAATATCTATTAACTCCATTTTTGCTAAATAATTAGCCATAATTTGTAAAATATCGGCAGCTGCTTTTACCTTTTTTCTGACACTATTTTAACCTTCTTAAGAACCTCCTCTAAACGAGATTCCTCTATCTCCAAAGTTTTATCTACCTTTTTGATCTCTTTTAAAAAAGAAGAATCTGGTTTTCTCATCAAAACCCCACCAGAAACAAAGGAGCCTAAAAATTCACCCTCAAATAAGAAAGGAGCAGACCATTCAATAATACCAGCATAACATTGATAAATATAAGGAAATCCATACTCGATACTCTTTAAAGCACTGTTATGGAAAGTCTCCAAACACCTTTTCTCCCCTTCTTCCCTACTTTGAATCAATTTACAAATATTACAAAAAAATCCATCAGAAGTCGAAGATAAAAATATCTTTCCTTTTCTATCTATAAAGATTACCTTAATACCCGTAGCTCTATAGTAAGAATCCAAGAGCCATTTAATAACATCTTTTATTTTAGAAATTTTTTCTTGGCTCAATTGTTCATTTACCTCATTAAAATTTAACATGAATGCTCTCTCCCTCACAAAGTATTACTTATTATTTATTTTTAATCTCTTTAATAATTCATTCAAAGGTAGAGTATTCACGATATCTTTTTCTTCCAACCATCCTCGGCGGGCGACATCTACTCCTAAATTCATAAATTCTAATCCATCGATACTGTGTGCATCAGTCTCAATGGCTAATTGTACTCCTTTATCTTTGGCCATCCGACAATAGACATCATTTAAATCAAGCCTTTCCGGATAGGCATTTATCTCTAAAATCGTCCCGGTCTCTGCCGCCACCTTGATCATCTCATTCATATCCACTTGATATGATTCACGAAATCCAATTAAACGTCCGGTAGGATGAGCGAGAATATTTACCAACCGGTTCTGCATAGCTTTGATAATTCTCTCGGTAATAATTTTACTCTCCTGCTTAAAGCCAGAATGAATAGCCGCTATTACCACATCTAATTTACTTAACATTTCATCAGAAAAATCTAAACTGCCATCTGATTTTATATCTACTTCAATACCGCTTAAAATGGTAAAATCTTTTAATTCTTGATTTAATTTTTGAATTTCTTCCATTTGCTCTCTAAGTCTTTTTTCGGTTAATCCACCGGCAATTTTAAGTGATTGTGAATGGTCGGTAATGGCGATATATTTATAACCTCTCTTCTTCGCTGCTTCAGCCATTTGTCTAATCGTATGAGCCCCATCACTCCATTTAGTATGAAGGTGTAAATCTCCTCTAATCTGGGAATATTCTATCAGTTGAGGTAATTTCTTTTCCTGTGCCGCTTCAATTTCTCCCCTATCCTCTCGCAACTCTGGAGGAATAAAGGGTAAATTTAAAGCTTGGTAAACTTCTTCTTCTTTTTCTCCGGCAATTCTATTACCGGATTCCACTTCAAATACTCCATACTCATTTATCTTTAAACCTCTTTTTAAAGCCAATTCTCTCAATTTGATATTATGAGCTTTGGAGCCGGTAAAATATTGAAGAGCTGCTCCAAAACTTATTGGCTCCACTACTCTTACATCTATATGAAGGTCATCCTTAGTAATAATGCTTGATTTGGTAGGTCCTTCCGCTAAAATTTCTCTGACTTGAGGAAGAGAAGTAAAGGTTCTCATTATCTTCTCGGGATTCTGGGAGGTTATTAAAATATCAATATCACCGATAGTCTCTTTCTTTCGCCTTAAGCTCCCGGCAAAGCTTATTTTATCCGTCTCTTTCAACTGACTCAAACTTTCTACCATCTCTTCGGCCAAAGGTAAAGCCCGACCTAAGAGAAATCTTTCTTTTCGCCTTTTATATAATTCTATTCCTCTTAAAATATTAGTTTCAGACTTTTCACCCATCCCTGGTAAGTCTTTAATCCGATGCTCTTTAACTGCTTTTTCCAATTTCTCTATATTATCTACGCCTAATTCTTCATATAGAAGTTTGGCTGTCTTAGGACCCACTTCGGAAATATCCAAAAGCTCTATCACCCCGGAAGGTATAGTCTCTTTTAATTTTTCATAATACTCAAGCTTACCAGTAGTTAAAAATTCCTCGATCTTTTTGGCAATACCGGTACCAACTCCTGGGATATTATTCAATCCTCCCTGGTGGTAAATTGTTTCTATATCAATAGGTAAGTTCTCTAAAACTAAAGTTATCTTTTCATAAGCTCTAATCTTAAAGGGGTTTTCTTCTTTGATCTTTAAAATTTTAGCAATTTGCTCAAATATTCTGGATAATTCTATATTTTTCAATTCCCTTATCCCTCTTCTCTAATCATAAAATGCTTTTTAAACTAATCCAATAACCTTTTCTCACCACGGATGGCTTGAAGTTCAGCAATATTTTGAGATACCTCCAGACAACCGAGATATTTGCCCTCTTTATCCTTTAAAGCATAATATTCAATCAAAACTTTCTGCTTTTCCTGATGAGGACCAAGGGGAAGATCAATCCAGAAACGAGCTTTCTCTCTTTTCCCTTCTTTCATCTCTTTTAATATTTTCTCCACTTTAGCTAAACTCTTTTTCGGATGACAGTTAGCTACCTCTTTGCCTAATACCCCTTCTGGTCTTTTAAATATTCTGGTAGTAGGTTTATTCCAAGCTAAAACTCTATCCTCAGCGTCTACTACGGAAAATTCAATAGGCATAGTTTCTAAAATTGCTTCTAATACCTCTTGAGATAATTTACCAATCATTTCTTTTCCTCCTTTAAATTTTTATAATTATAACTATATTTTTTCTGACTTATTTTTAATTTTAACTTATTTAAAAAATAGAATCAAGAAGCGCGAATTTACCTCAGTGGTAGAAATCCTGGTATCAAAGGCAGCTACTTTAATCCCTTTTAAACTATTAGCAGGAATGAGCTTTAGAAAGCTATTAATTGCTTTAAACGATTCTCTTGCCTTGCATAATTTCTCAAATTTCTCCAGTAAGAGATATTAGCTTTTTCTAATCAAGATAATCCTTATATTATGATGTACTATCAATCAAAAAGAAGAATATCTTTTCTTTGACTGGATAGATTTTTTAATTCTTCACTAAAACCTGACTTAGAAAATAAAGTAAAATATTTTTGTTTTACATCAAAAAAATTATCGGCCTTTCTTTCTAAATTATATAACTCATTCAGACCGACTTTTTTATTTTTCCATTTACATTCACCAATGGGGTAAAACATATCTAAACCAAAAGCGGAAGAAAGGATCATTAAGCGAATAAATACCTTTTCTCGATTTATAGAGATCTCCCTCCCCTGTCAATAATGATCCGGCGCGCCTGCTCTTCCCAGCATACCTGTACCAGGCCCGTATTGAGGGAGAAGGTATTGCTCCCGCTCCTGCTTAAAGCGCTGCAGCGCAGGGGTATAGCAGACCTCGATCTGCTGCGGCGTGAGCCCTTCTTCCAGGTAGCGGCCGATCTTATCGGTCCCCATTATCTTGTCGAAGGAGACAACATTTTTTGACGTACTCTTGGGAACCTGGAAATCTCCCAGCATAAAGGCATAGGCCAGGGCGTAAATGCCGCTCTTCGCCGGGTTAAAGCGGTACG
>NZ_PFKO01000049.1:0-3924 GCF_002784285.1 Candidatus Infernicultor aquiphilus | reverse complement strand
GATTTTACCCTTTATCCCAAAGATTGCCTGGAAGAATTAGAGGGAAAATTAAAAGGGGAGATCCGTAAAAAAAAGTGGTTAAACTCTAAAATAGATGAGTTCTATGATCAGGAGAAAGTTCAATCTCCCGGTGTTAACTCAGAAGATTTTTTAAAAGCAATGAAAGTGGAGGAGTAGAGATGAAGACAGAGATTTCTATTAAGAATATCAAAAGTAAATTTTTAGACAAGGTAGAAGAATTAAGCGAAGAGAACCTTTATGCTTGTTATCAGTGTGGGAAATGTTCTGCCGGATGTCCCAGTATATCAGAGATGGATATATCTCCCGGTGAGATTATTCGTCTGGTTCAACTGGGTCAGGAAAAAGAAGTTTTAGATTCTAAAACCATCTGGATTTGTGCTTCCTGCTTTACTTGTGTTACCCGCTGTCCTAAAGGAGTAGATTTAGCAAAAGTTATGGAAGCTCTCCGGCAGATTACTCTCAGGAAAAATGTTGATTATGTTAGTCCATGGTCTATTCCTAAGGAAGTGCTCTCTCAAGTTCCTCAAACAGCTTTGGTTAGCTGTCTCCGTAAATTTAGTGCTTGATTTAAGTTTATTTTATGAAAGGGGCAAAGATGAAAATCTCTTATTTCCCAGGATGTACCCTGAAAACAATGGCCAAAAATTTTGAAGATTCGGCAATAGCTTCTTTATCTTTTTTGGGGATAGAGATGGTGGAGCTCCCACGATGGAATTGTTGTGGAACAGTCTATTCCTTAACTTCTGATGATTTAATTCATCAGGTAGCTCCTATTCGTAATCTCATTCGGGTTAAAGAAGCGAGAGATACCCGGGTAGTGGCTCTTTGTTCTATGTGTTATCATACCTTAAAAAGAGCAAATAAATTAGTAAAAGAAGATCAAGAAAAATTGGATAAGCTTAATAATCTTATGTACCGAGAAGATGTGAAATATAATGGAGAAGTTGAAGTTTTGCATCTTTTAGAGATTTTAAAAAATGAAGTAGGTTTTAACCAGGTTTCCAAGAAAGTAAAGATGCCTCTTAAAGGGTTAAAGGTAGCCCCTTATTATGGTTGTTTGCTTTTACGCCCTCCAGAGGTGGGGTTAGATGATCCTGAAAGTCCTACTATTTTAAAGGATTTCTTGGAGTCTGTGGGTGCGGAAGCAATTGATTATCCTTATGAAACAGAGTGTTGCGGCTCCTATCATACTGTGGTAAATGTAAATCTGGTGGTGGAACGGGCTCACGATATTTTAAGCTTCGCTATTAGTCAGAAGGCAGAAGCGATTGTTTTAAGCTGCCCTTTATGTGGCTTTAATTTAGATCATCGGCAAAAAGAGATAAAAGAGAAGTTTCCCGATTTTAAAAGTATACCAGTATTCTATTTTACTCAGCTTCTAGCCCTTTCTTTGGGTCTTGATGAAAAAGTTTGTCGCTTTGAATTAAATTTTATTGACCCCCGTCCTTTGTTAAAGAGTAAACATTTCATAGGTGGAGTATAAAATGAGCAGAATAGGTGTTTTTATTTGCCACTGTGGTTTAAATATTGCCGGTACGATAGAGGTAGAAAAAGTAGTTAAGCTGGTAAGTGATTATCCAGAGGTTGTTTATGCTACTGATTATATGTATATGTGTTCTGACCCCGGTCAGGATATGATAAAGGAAATGGTTAAAGAGAAGAAACTGGATGGTGTAGTGGTAGCTGCTTGCTCACCCACCATGCATGAGACTACCTTTCGTAATACCATAGCTTCCGTGGGACTAAATCCTTATAGAGGTGAGATTGCCAATATAAGAGAACAATGTAGCTGGGTGCACCAGAACCATAAGGAGATAGCTACAGAAAAAGCCGTAAAGATTATTGAAGCTACTATAGAAAAATTGAAGTTAGATATACCTCTCCTTCCTCTAAGTGTTCCCGTTACTAAAAGGGCACTGGTTATCGGAGGGGGAATAGCTGGCATTCAAGCCTCCTTAGATATTGCTGATAGTGGGTATGAAGTTATCCTGGTAGAGAAAAACCAGTCAATTGGAGGGCATATGCTTCAACTATCAGAGACTTTTCCTACCCTTGATTGTCCACAATGTATTGCTACTCCAAAGATGGTACAGGTTGGTCAGCATCCAAAGATAAAGCTTCTCGCTTTTTCGGAAGTAGAAGAAGTCTCCGGTTATGTGGGAAATTTCCAAGTGAAAATTAGAAGAAAAGCCTCTTTTGTTGACTGGGATAAATGCACCGGCTGTGGTCTCTGTATAGAAAAATGTCCGGTGAGAGTTCCTTCGGAATTTAATGAGTTTTTGTCTAAAAGAAAAGCTATTTATACTTTATTCCCCCAGGCTGTTCCTAATAAACCGGTGATTGATAGTAATAATTGCCTTTATTTCACCAAAGGAAAGTGTAGGGTCTGTGAGAAGAATTGCTCTCTAAAAGCTATTAATTTTGAGCAAAAGGATTCTTTGGTGGAAGAAAAGGTAGGAGCAATTATTGTAGCTACCGGTTATGACCTTATGAATAAAGCAGAAGTTGGTGAATATGGATACGGAAAATATAAGGATGTTATTGATGGCATGCAGTTAGAAAGGCTTCTTGCCCCTGCTGGTCCTACAGAAGGTATACCTTATAGACCATCTGATGGTAAGATTCCTAAAGAAGTGGTATTCATTCAATGTGTGGGCTCTCGAGACCCAGAGCATTATTATCCCTACTGTTCCAAGATATGTTGTATGTATACTGTGAAGCAGGCTATGCTTTATAAACATGCTGTTCCTGATGGTCAGGCTTATGTATTTTATATGGATATTCGATGTAATGGAAAAGGGTATGAAGAATTTCTTCAGAGAGGAATAGAAGAAGATCGTATTCTTTATTTAAGAGGCAGAGTCTCTAAAATATTTAAAGATGGAGATAAAATCAAAGTCTGGGGAGCGGATACGCTAACCGGAAGAAAGATTGAGATTTCGGCAGACCTGGTGGTTCTGGCTATGGCTATAATTCCCAGTAAGGGGGCAAAAAAGTTAGCTGAAAAATTAAGGCTGGCAACAGATGATTATGGCTTCTTAACCGAAGCTCACCCTAAACTTCGTCCAGTGGAAAGTCTTACCGCCGGCTATTTCCTTGCTGGCGCTGCTCAGGCACCAAAAGATATTCCTGAAACTGTTGCTCAGGCATCCGGAGCAGCAAGTAAGGTAGACAGCCTTTTCTCTAAGGATGAGTTATACCATGAACCAATTATAGCCAATGTTGATGAGGAAGTCTGTGTGGGATGTGGTAATTGTGTAAATATTTGTGCTTACGATGCCATTGAGCTTGATTTAAAAACAAAAAAAGCCAGGGTTAATCCAATTATTTGTGAGGGATGCGGTGCTTGTAGTGCTGCCTGCCCTTCGGGAGCAATGCAGCAGAATAATTTTAGCAAAAGACAAATCTTTGAAATGGTAAATATTTTTACGGTTTAAAGTAGGGGGTGAAAAAATGGAAGAAAAAACTCCATCTCCAAAGGCGAAAATGATATCTCTATATATTATGGGTAAGAAGTATGAGGTGCCCGAAGGATCAACTATTATGGGGGCTTTAGAATATGCCGGATATCAATTGAAACGAGGCTGTGGTTGTCGAGAGGGATTTTGTGGCGCTTGCGCTACTGTTTATCGGACTACCGATGACTATAAAATAAAGACCGGATTAGCTTGTCAAACTGTAGTTGAGCCCAATATGTACCTTGCTCAAATTCCTTTTTTCCCGGCAAATAAAGCTTTATATGATCTAGATGAATTAGAGCCTTCTATTTCTACTTTTCAGGAAATTTATCCGGAACTTTTCCGTTGTGTAAGTTGCAATACTTGCACTAAAGCTTGTCCTCAAGATTTAGAAGTAATGGATTATATTCAGGCGCTAATACGTGGTGATATTGCTCAAGCAGCG
>NZ_PFKO01000379.1:3170-3993 GCF_002784285.1 Candidatus Infernicultor aquiphilus | reverse complement strand
AGAAATTAAAAGATTAGCTTTACCTTTAATGGAGAAAAAGGTAATTCATATAAATGCTACTTCATATGGTGGAGGAGTAGCAGAGATTTTATCAACTTTAGTTCCCTTAATGAAAGATGTTGGGCTAGAAGCTGAATGGCAGGTGATAAAGGGTTCAGATGATTTTTTTAGTGTAACTAAGGCCATCCATAATGGCTTACAAGGTATGGATGTTTCTTTTACTGAAGAGATGAAAAAAATATTTTTAAAAAATAATCAACTTAATGAAAAATTATTCGAAGATGAATATGACTTTGTAGTAATCCACGATCCGCAGCCAGTAGCAATATTAAATTATCGCCGAGAAAAAATAGGGAAATGGGTTTGGAGGCTTCATATTGACCCCACCCAGGCTCAAGAAAATATATGGCAATTTATTAAACCCTTTGTAGAAAAATATGATGCTGCTGTCTTTACCTTAAAAGAGTATGTAAAAGAAGATCTTAAAATGAAAAATGTTGCCATAATCCCTCCGGCCATTGACCCTTTAAGTCCTAAGAATATTGAAATGGATCAAAAAATGATTGAAGATATAGTGAGAAAGTTTAAGGTAGACCCAGATAGACCTATTATAACCCAGGTTTCCAGATTCGATCCCTGGAAAGATCCTCTAGGGGTTATCGATATGTACAGAATAGTAAAGAAAGAAATTAAGAATGTTCAATTAATACTCATTGCTTCTATGGCTCATGATGATCCGGAGGGATGGGAATATTACGAAAAAACTTCTCGCCATGCGGGTGAAGATTATGATATACATCTTCTATCCAATTTAAATGGAGTA
>NZ_PFKO01000379.1:1016-3108 GCF_002784285.1 Candidatus Infernicultor aquiphilus | reverse complement strand
AGAAGGATTTGGATTGGTGATTACTGAGGCATTATGGAAAGGAAAACCGGTAGTAGCAGGTAATGTAGGTGGAATCCCCTTACAAGTAGATAATCGTCGTACCGGATATTTAGTTGGTGGCATTTCTGAATGTGCTGAAAGGGTTATATATCTTCTAAGGAATTCAGAGATTGCAGATAAGATGGGTATTTCAGGGAAAGAATATGTTAGAAAGAATTTCTTAATTACTCGTCTTTTAAAGGATTATCTGAGTTTATTTAATAGTTTAAAATAGAAATAATATCTTCCAGATTTTCCCTTCATTTTTTCTCATTAAAAAAAGTTGAAAAAAAATTTTTAAAAAAGAAGGATTTTTTACCAGTGATGTAGAATAGTGATATAAGATACTTGCTTCAGTGAATAAAGTATCTTTACCAAAGGTTTAATAAATAGAAGGGAGTATAACAAACAAAAAGATTTTTAGAATTATGGATAATATTCGTCGAGGCAATAAACAATTAATCAAAGAAATAAATAGATCCTTAGTGGTTAATACAATTTTGAATTTTGGGCCAATTTCTAGAACCAAAATTTCAGATATTACCAGCCTGGGGTTGTCCACTGTTTCTAATATTGTGGCAGATTTAATTAAAAAAGACTTTATCTATGAAACAGGAGAAGAAGAGTCCAGTGGAGGAAGAAGACCAATTTTAATTGAATTTAATTGTAATGATAGATTTATATTGGGAGCAAAAATTGGGCTAGATGGTATAGTTATTAGTTTAATTAATATGAAATCACTCATTTTAGATAAAATTTTCACCCCCAGTCCGGTTGGTCAAAATGAAAATACCATATTAAAAGTTTTAATAGAAGTAATTCAGGATTTAATTAATCGAAATGGAGTTAAAGCAGACAAAATAATTGGTTCTGGAATTGGAGTTTCTGGTCTAGTTAATCAGAAAAAAGGGATTTTACTGTCCTCTGAAATATTAGGTTGGAGAGGAATTAGATTCAGAGAATTTCTGGAAAAGGAATACAATTTTCCTGTTTTTGTGGATAAAGATGTAAATACTCTAACTTTAGCAGAAAAACGTTTTGGGGTCGGAAAAAATATAAAAAATTTTGTTTGTATTGCCGTTGGTAAAGGAATTGGAGCAGGTATCGTAATTAATGGGGACATATATCATGGAAGTT
Source organism: Candidatus Infernicultor aquiphilus (assembly GCF_002784285.1). NCBI lineage: Bacteria > Pseudomonadati > Atribacterota > Candidatus Phoenicimicrobiia > Candidatus Pheonicimicrobiales > Candidatus Phoenicimicrobiaceae > Candidatus Infernicultor > Candidatus Infernicultor aquiphilus. The sequence goes on along the minus strand of NZ_PFKO01000379.1, from coordinate 1,932 downwards.
ATGGAGGAGCAGGGGATTTTGGTCATATAGTTATAGATAAGGATGGCCCACTGTGTTATTGTGGAAAAAGAGGATGTTTGGAAACTTTTTCAGCAGATAAATTTATTATTAATAAGACTAAAGAGGCTATACTTAATAATCAAAAAACTTTGGTGAGAGAGTTTATAAAAGAAAGAGGAGGATTAGATTCTATTACCATAGATATGACCCTTGAAGCTGCGCGAAAAGGAGACGAAACAGCCAGAAATATTTTTCAAGAAGCAGGGACAAATTTAGGTATTGGAGTGGTTAACCTTATTTCTCTTTTTGATCCCGAATTAATTGCAGTAGGCGGGGAAGGAGCTAAAGCTGGTGAGTTAATCTTTCAACCAATGCGAGAAGTAATAAAAAATAATTTTCCTCTAAAGAAAGAGATTAAGATTAGCCCTATTCAACTTGGTGAAGATGGATGGCTTATTGGGGCAGCTGAGTTAGTATTAAGTGAAGTTTTCAGAAATCCTATTTTTAAATCTAAAGGAAAAGTGGTAATTAAATCTGCTTTCCATTGGTAAAATAATAAAAATTCAGGAATCAAATTTATATCTCGTATCTCGTGAATAAGATTGAGTGCTCCTCTCGCCATGACAGAGTATATAATAAATTAATAAATAATAACTTAGAATTCGAAAACGGATAACTGTTAACTAAAAACTTGTATTTAAAACTAAATACCAACGACTAACGACTATATACTGATTAAACAGCTAACTAAGTAACTAATTAACCAAAGGGAAAGGAGGTGCTATGTGTTATAGAGTAGAAATCAGAAATTGAGAAGCATATATTTTAAAAAAATAAAGGAGAAATAAAAATGTTTAAGAAAATTACCTTTACATTATTAGTAGTGTTATTAATCGGAATGCTTACTTCAAGCGTA
>NZ_PFKO01000379.1:0-943 GCF_002784285.1 Candidatus Infernicultor aquiphilus | reverse complement strand
TAGCCCCATTTGAAGCTGAAACTGGTATTAAAGTTGAATTCACCGGGACGAGAGATCTTCCTGCAGTTTTAACTACTCAAGTAGAAGCTGGCAATCCACCTGATGTGTCAGCTATACCGAATCCGGGGCAGATGATAGAATTTGCCAAAGAAAATAAATTAGTGGATTTAAGCACTTTTATGGATATGGATGTACTACGAAGTGATTACTCCTCAACCTGGATAGATCTTGGTACTTATCAGGGAAAATTCTGTGGAGTATTTATTTCTGCCGACCTTAAAAGTTTAGTTTGGTATAATCCTAAAGCATTTGCTGCTGCTGGTTATAAAGTGCCAACAACCTGGGATGAAATGATTGCTCTTTCCGATAAAATAGTAGCTGATGGTAAAACTCCTTGGGCTATAGGTCTTGAATCTGGGGCAGCTAGTGGGTGGGCTGGTACAGACTGGATTGAAGACATTATGCTTCGAACTGTAAAACCAGAAGTTTATGATTTGTGGGTCAAACATGGAATTTCCTGGCTTGATGATAGTGTACAAAGGGCTTTTGATTTATTTGGCCAAATTGCCTTGAACAAGAAGTATGTCTATGGTGGAACAAATGCGGAACTAACTATCAACTTTGGAGATTCGCCAGATGCTTTATTTACTACTCCACCGAATGCTTATTTGCATAGACAAGCCACTTTTATCAAAAGCTTTATACTTGACCATTTTCCAAGATTAGTCCCTGGTGAAGATTTTGATTTCTTCCCCTTCCCACCTATTGATCCTCAGTATGGGACACCTGCTTTAGGAGCAGCAGATATGTTTGCTATGTTTAAAGATACTCCGGAAGCAAGAGCCTTTATGGAGTATATTGTTTCACCTGCAGCGCAAGAGATATGGATTGGTGAACTAGGGAAACTTTCTGCCAATAAACGGGTAAATCCTGCTGTCTATCC
>NZ_PFKO01000128.1:0-4055 GCF_002784285.1 Candidatus Infernicultor aquiphilus | reverse complement strand
AAGTGATTTAACCTGATCATCGGTAAAGTTTTTGTGTAATTGTTTAGACATAATTTAGAACCTCTTTTCTTTTTAAGATTTAGTTCTAAATTATACCTTTTTACTGTTTTTCGGTAGTGCACTTTTGAATTTTAAATCATTAAAAAACAGTGCACTTTTGATTCTTAAATGACACTTTCAAAATAAATATTGACAAATGTTGATTAATGTTGTAATATCTTGACAAGTATTTTAACAATTTACTGGAGGTATTCCTATGGAAGAAAAAAACAATTATACAACTAAAGAAACAGCTAAATATCTTGGGATAAGTACAGCCACTATTTATCGTATGGAAAAACAAGGTTTAATATCTTCAACAAAAACACCTGGTGGACAAAGACGTTTTAGTCGAAAAACTATCGAGAAATATTTAAGGGAAAGCCAAAATTTTGAAGCACCTCAGAATCCGAGCAGATACAAAAAAACTGATTTCATAATAAAGGAAGCTGAAGCAACATATGTTGCAAAGCCAATAGCTATTCAAACTGATGAATTGTTTTTTCATACCGATTCAATATGGATATGCAATGCTGATATTTTAAAAACCAACAACATTAAAGATGATTCTATTGATTTAATCGTAACATCTCCACCATACAATGTGGATATAAAATATAATTCCCATGACGACACTATGTCTTATGATGATTATCTATCATTTACCAAAGAATGGTTAACCAGATGTTATGAATTTATTAAGGATGATGGGCGATTTTGTTTAAACATCCCCTTAGATAAAAACAAAGGTGGACAGCAAAGTATGTGTGCAGACATTACAACCATCGCAAAGCAAGTTGGGTTCAAATATCATTCAACAATTATATGGAATGAACAAAACATTTCAAGGCGTACTGCTTGGGGTTCCTGGCTTTCTGCTGCTGCTCCATATGTAATAGCACCAGTTGAGGTAATTGTTGTTCTTTACAAAAAGGAGTGGAAAAAAACAAGCGGTAGTCGTAGATCAGATATAACCAAAAAAGAGTTTATGGAATGGACAAATGGAGTTTGGAATTTCATGGGTGAGAGCAAAAAGAGGGTTGGACATCCAGCACCTTTTCCTGTTGAATTGCCAAGAAGATGTATAAAACTTTTTAGCTTTGTTGGTGATACAATACTTGACCCATTTCTGGGTAGTGGCTCTACATTACTTGCTTGTCTACAAACGGGACGAGAAGGTATAGGAGTTGACATTGACAAGAAATACTGTGAATTAGCAAAGAGACGACTTTTAACGGAAGGACAGATAAATCAACTCAAATTCGATGTTACAGTAGGGAGTAGATAATGTCAAAAAGCATAAGTGACTTAATCATGGAGTATTTTCAGAAACATCCTAAGAAAGACTTAAAACACGGACCAATCGTAGATTGGGTTACTGAGCAATACCTTAAAGAAAATCCTGAGCCGCCAAGAGATCCCTGGAGAGCCATTCGTAAACTTCATCAAGAAGGAAAATTAATCAAGATCAAGAAGGGTGTTTATCGTTATGACCCTGACCAGGTTGAAAAAGTTGAGCTATTTGATTTTCATCCAGAAATTAAAGAAGAGATTTTTAAGCGTGACAACTACAAATGTGTTGTATGTGGACGTGGCAGTAAAGATGGGGTCGAGATATGTGCAGACCATATTAAGCCTAAGGATAAAGGCGGTGATAACTCTATTGATAATGGACAAACTTTGTGCATGGAACATAATCTCATGAAGAAGAATTACTCACAGAGTGAGGCAGGAAAAAGGTATTTTATCAAGATCTATAAGCAGTCTATCGCTAACGATGATGATAAGATGGTTGAGTTCTGCAATGATGTTTTTGATATTTACGATAAGCACAGAATAAATGGACATATTAAACGACCTAATGGAAAATAATTTTGAAACCGTCATATAATACGTTAAAAAAGACTTACATCCAAACCCTTCGGGCTTCTTTTGCAATAGAACAGAAACCATCTTCTGTTTCACTGTTTCAAGTCTATTTAAAAATAAAGAGCCATTATTTGAAGAAGATAAAAGGTCTATAATTAAAATAATTTAAGAACCATTAGCTTTTATAATTTGGAAAATCCCCCAACAATCTTGTTTTTATCTGGGGATTTTTATTTTAGTAGGAATTCTTTATATAAATATATTCTTTATATTAATATCAGTATGTAAATGAATATTTATAAATATGCTATGAAGATGGAAAAAGATAGTGAAAATTATTATCGTGAACTTGCTAACCAAACAGAGGATATAGGGCTCCAGAACATTTTAAAAATGTTAACTGATGAAGAAGTTAGACATTATAATATTATCGAACAAATGATGAAAAGTAAGGCAAGTGCAGAATTAGCAGAAACGGATATATTAAAGAAGGTTAATAATATCTTTATTAAAATTAAAGGAAAAAATCTAGTATTTAACTTTGACTTACCACAGATAAATCTCTACCGCAAAGCTCAGGAAATTGAAGAAAAGAGTTATAAGTTTTATATAGAAATGAGCGATAAGGTTGAAATTGAATCGCAAAGGAAAGTATTTTTAAAGTTAGCAGGAGAAGAAAAAAAGCATATGTTTCTATTGGAAAACTTAGTTGAATTTGTTTCCAGGCCCGAGACATGGATTGAAAATGCAGAATTTAATCATTTAGATGATTATTAAGATATAAATTATTCTGAGCGATTTTGATTGTAATAACATTAGTGCGGAAAAATCTTTTTAGTTTCATTACTTATACCAAAAGTTTTGAACCTTTCCAATAGGGGGAGCCTTGACTTTTTAAGCCCTTTGGCCTTTTGCTGAAGGGCTTTTATTTACAAAAGTTGCGAAACTCGTCTAATACACTCCACCATAATAAATAATATTAAAAACAAAAAAAGAGTAAGCTAAAAAAGATGACTTTCTTTATAGCTTACCCTTTTTTATTGCCTTTTTATCTCTATTCAATTTTTCCCAACTCTACCTTCATTCCAGAGAGTTCCTTCTGTCCGATAATCTTCTTTCTGAGCTACTACTATCTCCTGCATAAACCTATCAATCCTCATCCTCTCCAGCGAGCAAGTTTCGTCGGTCGGACATCCAGATGCAAGAAGTTCTTCTTCTCGTAAAAGCCGATCCCGGCAAAATTGATCATCTCCGCATACTCTAAAAGGTCAAGGGCAGATACTCCCTCTACCTGAATATCTGCTGCCAGACCCAACAGATGATAGCTACTTTTTATCCCTCCTACTTTTTGGTTATATTCCGAACATCTATAGCCAGAGGTAATATAGATCGGCTTTTTGATTATGGCTCTAAACTCCACCAACTTCTTTAAAAGCAGCGGATGTAACATTACCCGCTTACAACAGGGACAGGCAAATTCAGATAGCTTAAAATGTGGGGCTATATCTATGTCGTTTATTTTATTTAACCTCTCCATAAGCAAACTCCTTTCACCTGTCTGCGTGCAGGCACGCACAGGCAGAGTGGTTAGTTAATTTACCAATTCACCAATATTCTCTTTGTCATTCCCGCCTGTCTGCCGCACAGGCAGGCGGAAGCGGGAATCTATTCCCCGATCAGGTCGAGGACAGGCTTTAAATATTAATCTGGATTCCCACTGCAGTTTACACTCACGAAAGTGGGTGTGGGAATGACAGGATCATTGAATTAGAGATTGCCACGCTTGTCTTTAGCAAGCGCGCAATGACCTTTAGTGTAGGGGCGTATTGCATACGCCCCCCCTACTAATTTACCCTTCTACTTAGAAAGAGCAAAAAAGAGGTGATTTTACTACAGTCATTTTAAAAAGATTTAATAATTTTTAATTTTGCTATTCCTCGTTTACGTTGGCGATTCACATTTTGTTGATTTATGCCATAGAAAGTAGCTATCTCTTCATCGGTATACCCTTCCAGATAATAAAGAGCAATAACTCTTTTTTCTCTTTCGGTTAAAAATTTATAGCCCTCTTCTAAATTATTTTTCTCTAAAACATTTTCTAATTTACTCAAAGGCAAACTCCTTTTAATTAATTTACCAATTTACCT
>NZ_PFKO01000094.1:0-4103 GCF_002784285.1 Candidatus Infernicultor aquiphilus | reverse complement strand
TTATAAAGGATTTGAAAAATTTTGCATGTACTGATAAAATGATTTCATGAAAGAAAAAAATAAGGAAAATATTTTAGAAAATGTTATATCTAAATTTAGATTCCCTCTTAATATGAAAAGAATTGGGATAGATATTGGTTCTGATAATTTAAAAGCAGTGGTGATAGATGGAAAAGATATCACCACTTATATAAAAAAGATCAATGGAAAACCAATATATGCTTTAAAAGAAACATTAGATGAAATTATAACAAAAAACGGTAATGAGGCTTATCTTGGTGTAACCGGGGTAAATTCAATTTCTTTATCAGATGTTCTAAATGAAAAACAAGTGCTAAGTGAATCAATTACAACTAAAGGGGGCATTGCTTTTCTTGATTTAGACATTAAGGAAAATGAAGAATTTGCAGTAATTGATATTGGAGCCTCCAATCAGAGATATTATGAATTTGGAAAAGATAAAAATAGTGGAAAATTAATTTTAGAACATAATTGTTTACAGGATAAATGTGGTGCTGGTTCAGGTTTATTGCTTGAGCATATGGCTAAAAGATTTGAATATGGTTCAATAGAGGAGCTGTCTAATGTTGCTAATCAAACTGAAAAAACCATAAAGCTCTCTGCTAAATGTGGTGTTTTTCGTGAATCTGATGTGGTGCACCAGCAACAAAAGGGAACACCAAAAGAGGTATTGGCTGCTTCACTTTATAGAGCCTCTGCAGATAGTTTTAAAACCATTCTCTCCAATGGAATGATACCTGAAGGAAGGATTATTCTTATTGGTGGTCTCTCACTTAGTAAAGCCTTTGTTAAACATCTAATAGATGTTTGCAAGATCTCTTCTGAAAGAGTTATTATTCCAAAACAAGGATTACATATAGTTGCAATTGGTGCAGCAATCTATGGTCAACAGGTTTATTTAAATAATATAATAAAAAAATTAGAGCAAAAATTGACCAAACCCTTTAACTATGAATCACAGGGTCCTCTAATCCTCAAAAAATCCATAATTATGAAGCCAAAAGAAGATTGGCCTTATGGTGCAGATGTTCCTTTAGCTGGCTTAGGAATTGACATAGGCTCTGTTAGTACAAAGGCTGCATTAATAGCAAAAATTAATGGTAAGTTTAGATTGCTTGCTTATCACTACAGGAGAACAGAGATAGACCCTGTTGGGGCTGCAATAGATGTGATAAACAAAGTATATAATCAGGTTATAGAAAGGGGCTATAAAATTGAGAAAGTTGTTGCAGGAACAACTGGGAGTGGAAGGCAGCTTACTGGTTTCATAGTTGGGGCTTCTAAAGAACATATTGTTGATGAAATCACTGCACAGGCTGCAGGCATAACAACAGTCTATCCTCAAAAAGAGTTTAGTATTATTGAGTTTGGTGGTCAGGATTCAAAATTTATTAATATCAGCCAGGGCGTGGTTGTTGATTTTGCAATGAATAATGCATGTGCTGCTGGGACCGGAGCATTGCTTGAAAAATATGCCATGCGCAGAGGCATTAAAATAGAGGATTTTGGAGATATTGCATTAAGAGCAAAGAATCCCCCTGATATAGATAGCACTTGTGCGGTTTTATCAGAGCAATCAATAATGAAATATGAGCAAAACAATGTATCTTTAGAGGATTTATGTGCTGCCATTACCTTGGCAACTGCAAGAAACTATTTAGCCAAGGTAGTTAGCGGCAGTGAAATAAAAGAAAAGGTTGTTTTTCAGGGTGCAACTGCATTTAATCTTGGACAGGTTGCTGCTCTTGAAACTGTTCTTGGAAAAGGAATAATTGTACCTCCTTGGCCGCATATAACTGGAGCAATAGGTGCAGCAAAATATGCCTATGATACCTCTAATTTAGGTGGTTTTAGGGAATTTAAAAAAATATTAAATCTAAAATACAATGTAGGGCCTTATGAATGTATAAATAAAGGGTGTGGAAATGACTGCAACATAACCATGGCTAAAATCGGAGATGAAGAGTTTTATATAGGTGACAGATGCCAGAGATATAGTGCAAAAAAAGATGAGAAAAAAATAAAGCCACCCAATTTATTTAAAGAGAGGCAGAAAATAATGGAGGATGCATGCCAATGAAAGTTGGAATTCCAAGGGGCTTATTATTTAATGATTTCTCGCCCTTGTTTATTCCTTTTTTTAAGTATTTAGGAATAAAAACTGTTATTTCAGATGAAACTAATAGGAAGATAATAAATCGTGGTCTAGAGATAGTACCAGCAGAATATTGTTTTCCAACAAAGGTTGCCTATGGTCATGTTGACAATCTACTAAAAAAACTAAAAAAAGATGATTTTATTTTTATTCCCCATATTGCAAGTACAGGAGAACCAACTGGCAGCTATAAGTATTCTGTTACCTGTCCATGGACACAATCTGCACCAGATCTCATGAAATCTGCACTAAAGCTTACTAAAGAAGGCCTTAATCTAGAAAACCTTGTTTCTCCTTCACTGTTTTTTGATTGGGGATTAAATCACATTGAGGATCAGATGAAGAAAGCTGTAGCAAAGATGGGTTATAGCACGAAAAATGTTAGGGCTGCACTTCAAGAAGGATTAGTAAACAAAAAAAAGTTTGATAAGAAAATTGAGGAAAAAACAAAAGAAGTCTTTGATTCTATTAAAAAATATAAAAAAAACGAACCTGCTTTTTTGGTGATGGCAAGACCATACACAGCTTATGATGCAAATGTTAATAATAATATTGTCAATAAAATTTTAGATGCTGGTTATCTTGCTATACCCCTTGAATTTGCTCCCATAGGATCAATAGATATTTCTAAACAAATGCCAAAAATGTACTGGATACAGGGCCAAAAGAAGTTGGCTGCAATAGAATTATTAAATAAAAATAAAAACCTGTTTGGAATTGATATAACCTATTTTGCCTGCGGTCCTGATACCCAGATAAACCAGCAAATGAGATGCAGAACACAAAAGCCATTTTTAACAGTGGAAATGGATGAACATACTGGAGATGCTGGAATTGATACTAGATTGCAGGCATTCTTCAATACAGTTAAATCTTACTTAGGGATAGAAGCAAAGCAAACCGGTAAGGTTTTTAGTGTCAAACTAAAAGGTCTTGATAAGATTAAAGACAAAAAAATTCTTGTTTTTCCTCCAATGTCAAAACATAATTATGCATTATCTGCTGTTTTCAATGCCTATAGAATTCAGTCAAGGGTTTTAGAAGTAAGCCCTGATGAAACCATGGAAAGAGCGAGAAGCTGTACCTACGGCTTAGTATGCACACCCTATCTACATACTACCGAGGCTATGCTTAATTTTATGCAAAAACCAGGGTTTGACCAGGAGAAATTTGCCTTTTTTCAGGCAACATCCGATTGTGGCCCATGTAGACTGGGGCAGTATGCAAGCCTGGAATCTCTTTTATTCCAGAAAAAGGGAACAGATGTTGATATAATAACCGGGGGTGAAGTAGGAAGTGAATTTAGTCTTGGCATGCCCTTATTAATCAAGGCATGGTCTGGTATAACTGCAGTTGACCAGCTTGAAAAAATGAGAATGCACACCAGACCCTATGAGGTTAATAAAGGAACCTCAGATCAGATTTATGAGAAATATATGAAAAGGCTTCTTGATCATTTAGCAGACCCAAAAACTAATCTTGGAAAAATGAAAACCTATTTAACTATTGGGAAGGTATTTTTCTCTAATTTATTTGATGGAAACTCATCCCCTATTGAAGAAATCCTAAGAAAAGCTCAAGGTGAATTTTCTCAGGTTAAAAGAACTAGTGAAGAAAAACCAAAGATAGGCATGATTGGTGAGTTCTTTGTAAGACTTCATGAGCCAGCAAACCAAAACATTCTAAGAAAGCTTGAGGAAAAGGGAGCAGAAACTTGGTTAGCTTCAGCAGCAGAATACCTTACTTATTCTTATTATCTTAGTTCTGTTTTTGCAAGAGAAAAATTCAGCTTAAACAGAAAAAAAGAGAATTTAAGGGAATGGATCTTGAAATCAATATTATATAGATTTATGATTGGTTATGAGCATATGTTGTTTAAAGCAACCCTACCATATATGCAAGGCTTTGATGATATATCTGCACAAGA
>NZ_PFKO01000024.1:13196-17087 GCF_002784285.1 Candidatus Infernicultor aquiphilus | reverse complement strand
GAAGAAGATAAGGAGTTAGTTTAAATGTATAGAATTTTATTTAGCATTGGTTCATTTTCTATCTATTCTTATGGTGTTATGCTTGCTTTAGCTTTTATGGTAGGTATTTTTTTAGCTATGCAGGAAGCAAAAAAAAATGGAGAAGATCCAGAAAGAATTTTAGATCTAAGTTTATATGTTATTTTAGGTGCGCTAATAGGGGGAAGATTAGGATATATTTTATTATATCTTGATTATTATTTGAAAAACCCGGTGAGAATATTATATTTTAGGCAAGGTGGATTAAGCTTTTTTGGAGGATTTTTCATAGCCTATATTCTATGTTGGTGGTATATTAAGATAAGTAAAATATCGTTCTGGAAATATGCTGATATTGTTGCCCCCTCTATTGCTATTGGGTTAGTAATTGGAAGGATAGGTTGTTTTTTAAATGGTTGTTGTTATGGTTTAGTATCAGAAAAATATGGATTAAGTTTTCCTGCTTTAAATATGCCTCCGGTATATCTGCAACAGTTAAAAGATGGATTAATTGTCTCGGGAAGCTCCTCTACTCTTCCGGTAATTCCAACTCAGCTTTACTCTTCTTTATATAATTTTTTAATATTTTTTATTCTTCTGTGGATTAAAAAGCATAAAAAATATAATGGATCTGTTTTCTTAAGTTTTTTAATCTTATATTCGATATCTCGTTTTACTATAGAATTTTTTAGATTTTCCGAAAGTAATAAAATTTTAAATTATTTTACTATTGCTCAGATTATTTGTCTAGTGGTCATATTTTGTTCCTTAATATATATGAATATTTTAAAAAAAAGAAAGCAAAATTAGCGGAAAAAGAAAGAAGTCAGAAGACAGAATACAGAAGTCAGAATACAGAATTGATTTCTTTCTTATTCTATCTTCTGAATTCTGGCTTCTATATAATAATATGTAGGGGCAGACCTTGTGTCTGCCCGGAATGAGTAATGTGTAGGGTTTTTTATGAAAGAAAAAGAAAAAATACTCTCCTATCAGGATGAAGACAAAATTAGAATAGACCTCTATCTAACTAAAGAAAATATATATCCTTCCAGATCTCAAATTAAAAATTTAATTCTTCAAGGTAAAATAAGAGTAAATCATAATATAATTAAGCCAAGTTATTCCTTAAAAAAGGAGGATGAAATAAATTTATATTCACCCGAAGAGAAAGAATTAAAGCTTGACGCAGAAGCAATCTCTTTAGATATTATTTATGAAGATGAATATTTGATTGTGGTTAATAAACCAGCCGGTATGATGGTTCATCCTACCGGAAAAGTATGTTCTGGTACTCTGGTTAACGCTTTACTGTATCATTGTAAAGATTCCTTATCTGGTATAAATGGAGTAATTAGACCCGGAATTGTTCACCGACTAGATAAAGATACCTCAGGTCTTATGGTAGTTGCCAAAAATGATCTCGCCCATCTCGATTTATCCAATCAGATAAAAAATCGTCAGGTCACCAAGAAATATATTGCTTTGGTTCATGGAAATATAAAGAATAATTCAGGAATTATTAATGCACCAATTGGTAGAAGTGTAAAGCATAGAAATAAAATGGCCGTAATTGAAGTGAATAGTCGGGAAGCAATCACCCAATTTAAAGTATTAAGGAAATTTTTAAACTATACCTTACTTGAAGTAGTTATTCATACCGGTAGAACTCACCAAATAAGAGTTCATCTGGCTTTTATAGGCTACCCGGTGGTTGGTGATCAAGTATATGGCTCCCGAAAGCAGGAATTAACTATAAAACGGCAAGCCTTACATTCTCATATCTTAGGCTTTATTCATCCTTTTACTAAGAAATATATGGAATTCCAGGCTCCTCTACCGAACGATATGCAAGAATTAATTGCTACCTTAGAAGAGATTAAAAAATAATATTTCCCTCTTGCTTGATGAGAAGGAAGAGGTTGATACTGAAATAAAGGGGATTTCAAGGGGAAAGAATTTTCCCTTGACTATTTTGAGAAATCATATTTTTAATCTCGGGGAGATTTATTTTTATTAAAAGACTTTTTTCCTGGGAATAAATAGCCATTCCCGGTTTAGCATTTTTAGGTTTTTTCACATATTTTTTAAGAGTATAATCAACTAATACCTTATTTTCTTTTTTAGCTTTACTAAAATACGCTGCTAAATTAGCAGCTTGAATTAAGGTTTCCAGTGGAGGAGATTGTTTATTACCTCTATTTTTAATAATAACGTGGGCTCCCTGGATGTTTTTTGGGTGAAGCCAAATATCATTACCAGAAGCCAATTTAAAGGTTAGAAAATCATTTTGATGGTTATTTTTCCCCACATAGATTTCCCAGCCATCCTGGGAGATATATTTTGCCGGCAATAGCTTATTTTTTTTCTTTTCCTGTTTTTTAAGGGGAACAATTATTTTTTTAGATAATCCCAATTTCATTAAATCGTTATAAATTTTGAGCAGGTTAGGAAGAGAATTACTATATTGTTTATATAATTTATGAAATTCTGCCAATTGAGCAAGCTTTAACTGGTTATTATTTAATTGTTCTAAAATTATTTCCCAGCTATCTTTTGTTTTTTTATATTTTTTAAAATATAAGCGGGCATTTTCCAAAGCTGTTAATTTATGGTTTAGTGGTATAGTTATATCTTCCTGCCGAGGAGAATAATAGTTGATGACCTTAATTTCGGTGTCTCCTCTTTTAATGCTGGCAAGATTTGCTTTGATCAGTTCTCCGTTTATTTTATATTTTTCGCAATTTTTCACTTCTTCAAGCTTTTTTTGGTAGTCGTTTATCTTATTATTTATTTTTAGCATATTTTTACTGAGTATCTGGTCCAACTTATTCTGTATAGAGAGAATTTCTCGTTCTTTTTCCAGTTCAGTAAATAAAGATTCTAAACACGAATTCGCATCTTTAAAATTTCGCTTATGGCATGGAGGAAACTGGATAGAATTTATTAGAGAATAGGCTTTTATCTTTTCGGATAGTGGATCTAAAAATATGGTTGGCTGAAAAATGTGATTTTTAATATTATTTATAATTCTATTAAAAGAAGTCCAGAGCATTTCCAAATCTGCCTGGGAAGCATTAGAAACATCTTTTTCCAGGGATAAATTTGCCTGCAGAACCATCTCCTTTGCATTCTGTAGGCTTATACCTATAAAATTGTTCTGGATCAGCTTCCAGAGGTTTAAACTTTTATCTTTTAGGGAGTAAAAAATATTAAAAAAATCTTTCCGGTTAACATTTAGAGTATTTAATTTATTTTGAGAAGGAGGAGAGATATAAAATTTACCGGGCAAAATTTCTCGGTACCTGTTGATATTGGAATCTACTAATTTTATACTACCTTCTATCATGGTATTCTCTTTAAGAAGAATCATGTTACCGTGTTTGCCCATAAATTCTATGATTAGTATTTGGTTTTGGGTTTGACCAAATTTAAGGTAGGGCTGAATAATAAAATGCAAAATTCGGTCAAAATCCGGCTGTTTTATATCCAATATCTTTCCACCGATAAGGTGATTTTGGAGTAAGTTCAAAAAGGGTGAGCTAATTGTCTCTTCAGTATTTTTGGATTCAGAAAAATAAATTTCCATAGATGATGGGTCTATGGAAATATGAATATAAAAGGTGTCTCTTTTTTTATTTATACCATTTAATACTAAAAAATTATTAGGTTTTACTTCCATAATAATTTTATACTTTTTAGTTTGAATAATATTGGTTATCTTTTCATCTTTAAATTTATCCAGAAGTTCTTTTCTGATGGCTTCTAAACTTATACTATCCAAAGACATTTTAATCTCCTTATCAATATGATAGTGAAAAAATATTTCCAACAGATTATATATATGGTGCGTTGCAGATAATTTTATAGTAA
>NZ_PFKO01000024.1:0-13054 GCF_002784285.1 Candidatus Infernicultor aquiphilus | reverse complement strand
TATATTAATTTTAATATAATCTATTGTAAAGAGATAATCAAGCAAAAGAGGAGAATATAAATAAATGAATGTTAAACATTTTCAAGATTAATTTGACAAGCAGTAACTATTACCATAAAATTAATGTGAAGTTTATAATTTATAAAAATATAATTGGTAAGGGGAAGTAAAATTGATTAAAAGTATGACTGGTTATGGAGTAGGAAAGATTAAAAGAAGAGACCAAGAATGTTTAGTAGAAATAAAAACTTTAAATAATAAATATTGTGATATTATGATAAAAAATTCGATGCAATCTTTAGAAATTGAACAAAAAATTGAGAAACTTATAAAGGAAAAGATATTCAGGGGAAAAGTAAATATATTAATAAAAGTAGAAAGCTATGCTTCTGAAAAAGAAAAAGTAATATTAAACGAAAACTTATTTAATTCTTATTGTGAAGCCTTAAAAATTTTAAAAGAAAAATATAAGTTCAAAGATGAAATAAATATTGATTCTATAATTAAATTTAAAGATATTTTTCAAGTGGTAAAAAAAGAAGAAGAAACTGGTAAGATGTGGCCTTTGATAGAGGAAGCAGTAAATAAGGCTTTAGATTCTTTATTGGAGATGAGAGAAAGAGAAGGTAAAATTCTTATTAATGATATAAAGAAAAGAATAAAAAAGATTACAAAGTTAATGGACAAGATTGAAAAATATTCAAAATTATCTTTACTGGAATATAAAGGCAATTTTTTAAACAAATTAAAAGAATTAACCAATGGTTTAAATGTGGATGAAGGAAGGATTGAATTAGAGGCAGCAATATTTGCTGGAAAGAGTGACATCACTGAAGAAATTATTAGAACAAAAAGCCACCTTATTCAATTTAATGATTTACTAAATTCTATGGAATCTGCAGGAAGAAAGATGGATTTTTTAATCCAAGAGATAAATCGGGAAATCAATACTATTGGTTCAAAGAATAATAATTTAAAGATAACTTCCTTAGTTATATTAGTGAAAAGTGAATTAGAAAAGATAAGAGAACAAGCTAGAAATATTGAATAATAGGAGACATTGAAAATGGTAAATAATTTAGTAAATATTGGTTTTGGTAATTTTGTGAATTCAACCAGAGTTATTACTATTTTAAATCCAGAACCTCGTTCCGCACCAATGAAAAGGATAAAAGAAGAAGCAAAAATTCAGAAGAAATTAATTGATGCTACCTATGGGAGAAGAACGAGAGCAATAATAATTACTGATAGTAATCATATAATTTTATCTTCCATTCAACCTGAAACTATTGCCCATAGATTCACTGAAGCTACTGGACAAAACCTTGAATTAAAAGAAAATGTTACCAAGTAGGTAATTTTAAATATGACCGATGAAAAAGATTTTTTACCTTTTCTTTCTGAAGGCAATATGCCATACGCCATATGCCATACGAAATTAAATAGAGGTTTACTATTTGTTATCTCTGGCCCTTCCGGGGTAGGCAAAGGCACCTTGCGAAAAAAAATATTTAAAATTTTCCCAGATTTAAAATATTCTGTCTCGGTGGCTACCCGCGCTCCTCGAAAGGGAGAAGTAGAAGGCAAAGATTACTATTTTGTATCCGAAGATAAATTTAAAAAGATGATAAAAGAGAATAAATTCGTAGAGTGGGCCTTAGTACATAGAGATTACAAAGGTACGCCTATAAATTATTTAATAGAAACACTTCAAAAAGGAGAAGACGTATTATTAGAAATAGACGTACAAGGAGCAATGCAAGTTAAGAAAAAATTTCCTGATGGTGTTTTTATTTTTATAGCCCCTCCCTCCTGGAAGGATTTAGAAGATAGATTGCGTAAAAGAAAGACAGAAGAAGAAAAAGACCTCAAAAAAAGATTAGAGGACGCTCATACAGAAATGAAATATACGAAAAACTATGATTATTTAGTAATTAATGATAATATAAAAGAGGCCATGAAAAAACTAAAATCCATAGTAATTGCGGAAAGATGTAAGATAATAAGTTATTAAAAATAGATTTGAATTATAAAAATAATATATTTTTACTAAAAGGAAGGAGGAGAACCAAGCGTGGAAGAAAATAAATATTTATTAACTATGATGATAGCCAAAAGAGCAAAGCAGTTACAATCTGGTAGTAAACCTTTACTGATCTCCAAACATAAGCAGCCAATTTTAATTGCTTTAGAAGAGATAAAAGCAGGAAAAGTGTATCTTAAAGAAGTTCAAGAATCCCAAAAATCTGAGGAAAAAATTAGAGAAAATATAATTAAGGATATGGAATAATTAGAGTTAGGTGCTTAGTAAGATATAAATAAAAATGAAATTCAGGAGTCGGGAGCCAGAGGTTTAACAAGATACGAAATATGGTGAGGTAAAAAGGTGTTAAAAGGAAAGAAGATTCTACTAGGAGTTACCGGAAGTATAGCTGCTTATAAAGCAGCAGAAATATTAAGTTTATTGAAGAAAAAAGGTGCAGATGTATTGGTTATTATGACTGAATCAGCCACAAAATTTGTACAGCCTTTGACCTTTTCTACTCTTTCTGAACATTCCACCGTAGATAATTTGTTTTCTTTAAATGATAAGATAAAAATCACCCATGTTTCTTTAGCCCAATGGGCTGATTTAATATTGATTGCTCCAGCTACAGCAAATATTATTGCTAAAATTGCCCAGGGCATTGCTGATGATATGTTAACCACTACCGTGCTAGCTTCTAAAGCGAGAGTTGTTTTTGCTCCGGCAATGAATAAAAATATGATAGCTAACCCTATTTATCAAGAAAATGTTAAAAAACTATCTGCTTTAGGTTATGAGTTTATTGATTCGGAATATGGTCCTTTGGCTTGCGGAGAGATAGGAGAGGGTAGATTAGCCGATATTAGGGATATCGTAGATAAAGTTGAGTATGCTTTAACTTTTAAAAAGGATTATCTAAATAAGACTGTATTGATTACTGCTTCCTGTACCAGAGAACCCCTTGATAAAGTAAGATTTATTTCTAACTATTCTTCTGGCAAGATGGGTTTTGCTTTAGCAAAGATTGCTCAGGCTAGAGGAGCAAGAGTGATTTTAATTACCGGACCAAATTGTTTAGCTGCCCTAAAAGGAATTAAAACAGTTTTAATTGAGTCTGCTGAAGAAATGAAAAAAGAGGTTTTTAAATACTTTTCAGAGGCAGATATAATAATTTCAGCCGCTGCAGTGGCTGATTTTCGACCCAAAAAAGTATTCTCGGGAAAGATTAAAAAAGAAGAAGCTGAAAAATTGGTTATTGAATTGGAAAGGACTTCTGATATTCTTTATGCATTGGGGAAGAGAAAGAAAAATAAAATATTAGTAGGATTTGCCGCTGAAACTGAAAATTTAGTAGGTAATGCCCTTAAAAAATTGGAGGAAAAAGAATTAGATTTAATTGTAGCTAATGATATATCTGCAAAAGGAACAGGATTTGGATCAGATGATAATAAAGCTACGCTTATAAATAGTAAAGGAGTAGTTCAAGAATTAACCCTGATGCCCAAAAGCGATCTAGCCGAAAAGATCTTAGATGAGATTCTAAAGATAAAGTGAACAATAGAATTAATGAGTTTATTAATATGTATGGTGAAAAGAAATATGCAGAAATAGTAATCTTAGAATATAATTTCAATAAAGTATTTCACTACTGTATTCCCCCAGATTTAAGAGACCAAATAGCTATAGGGATGAGGGTATTAATACCTTTTAGAAATAAGGTAACCACCGGATGCCTGGTGGGGTTTTTATCGGAATCAAATATAAAAAATTTAAAAAATATCCTGCAAATAGTGGATAAAAAACCCCTACTGACTCCCCAGGTAGTAAGATTAACCAAATGGATTTCTAATTACTATCTCTGTTCCTGGGAAAAGACGCTAAATTATGTTATGCCTAAGACCCGGAAGGCCTGGCTTAACAAATTTGATAAAATAGACCTTCCCCCCTTAAAGCACTGTCTATCTGAAGATACTAAATCCCCGGATAAGGAAAGTATAGAAAAAATTATCCAAAAGCAAAAGTTTCAAGTAATTCTAATGCGCAGCAATGACTTTACCAGGAGGGTGGAATTTTATTTCAACTGTATAAGAAGGGTATTAGAGAAGGGAAAGCAGACTATTATATTGGCTCCTACAGAGTCTCATTTATCAGAATTAGCCAGATTGCTGGAAAAAGAATTTAAGGATAATATGGTAGTCTTTGATGAAAAGATTGATCAAAAAGCTAAATATTTTCAGTGGATTAAAATAAGAAATTCACAAGTAGATATAGCTTTAGGGATGAGATCAGCTATATTTGTGCCTTTTGATAAGTTGGGCTTGATTATTGTTGACCGAGAAAATAGCAGTTTATATAAAGAAGAGAGAGCGCCAAGATATAATGCTCGAGAAGTTGCTTTAAAACGAGCAGAATTGGAGAAGATTCCCCTGATTTTAAGTAGTGAAACCCCATCCCTTGAATCTTATCAGAATGTTCTTCAAAAGAATTATCTGGGGGTGGATTTAATCTCCCCTGCCCAAGATGAAAATTTATTAAAAAATAAAATAATAGATATGACTAAAGAAAAGTCTAAAAAAAAGATCATCAGCTATGAACTTCAGGAAGCTATTTTGAGAAGTTTAAAGAGAAAGAAACAGATGGTGCTTTTTTTAAACAAGAGGGGCTTTTCGAGTTTTATGATTTGCAACCAATGCGGCTATATACCCAAATGTTCTGATTGCAATATCTCTCTTTCTTATCATTTAAATATTCAAAAACAAGCTCAACTGGTGTGTCATAACTGTGGGAAAAAGACAGAAGTAATGAAGGTTTGTAGTAAATGTGGTAGTAAAGATATTCGTCCCTTAGGAATGGGAACTCAAAAATTAGAGAGTGAAATTAAAAAGATGTTTCCGCGGGCTAAAATAAGACGCTTAGATCGGGATTCCTTAATTAAAAATGATGATTATCGACAAATCTTAGAAGAATTCAAAAAAGGAGATATCGATATATTAATAGGCACTCAAATGGTGCTAAAGGGAGCAGATTTTAGCAATACAGATTTAATAGGAATTATTTCCGCTGATACCTTGCTGAATTTACCAGATTATCGTTCAGGAGAAAAGACCTTTCAACTACTTAGCGAGGTTATTTCTTCTTTTAAGAAAATTAGTTCTCCTAAAGAAGTAATTATCCAAACTTTTAATCCCGAGCATCATTGTATCATTGCTATAAAAGAACAAGATTACCATTATTTTTATCAAAAAGAAGTTGAATTGAGAAAAGAATTGAATTACCCTCCCTTTACTCATATCATTAAAATCGAGATTAAAGGGGAAGAAAAAGAGACCGTTAAGCAGAGAGCAAAACATCTAATTGATTATTTAAATTCCATCCCTAAAATCAAAGAAGCCCCAGAATTTAAATTACTGGGTGCCGAAAATATGGTCTTACGGAAATCTAAAAACCACTTTCAAGTACAATTTATAATAAAAGTAAAAGATTTAGAAAAATTTAATCAGGCATTTAAGGAAGGATATGATAAAATGTTATTAAGTCATTTCGACCAAGAAAATAAGTTAATAATTGATGTTGATCCGGTAAAGATGTTATAAATAAAGATTACACAGATTAAATCAGCGTAATCTTCCTTTAATCGGTGGAATCATTGCTAAAGCAATAGGAGAAAAAGATGGCAATATTAGAAATTAAAGAATATGGAGAACCTGTTTTGAGAGAAAAATCATTAGCGGTTAAAGAGATTACTCCAGAAATATTGAATCTCATAAGAGATATGGCAGAAACAATGTATACTGCTTCTGGAGTAGGCCTTGCTGCTCCCCAAGTAGGGGTAACAAAAAGAATTATTATTATTGACGGAGAGGAAGAAGGGTTAATAGTATTGGTAAATCCAATGCTGGTTAAAAGTGAGGGAGAAGTTATAGAGGGAGAGGGTTGTTTAAGTATTCCTGGTGTATATTGCGAGGTTAAGCGTTCATCAAAAGTAACCGTAAAAGCACTTAATGAAAGTGGAGAGCCGATTAAAATCACCAAAGAGGGTCTATTGGCCCGGGCACTGCAGCATGAGATCGATCATTTAGAAGGTATTTTATTTGTGGATAGAATAGGGAAAGTAAAAAGGCAGCTATTGTTAAATAAATTAAAAAAACAAAAGAATTAGTAAAATTCTGGATACTAACCGAAGAGGGGATGATTTTTATACTTAAGATCATTTTTATGGGGACAGCAGATTTTGGAGGACCAGTTTTAAAGAAATTAATAGATAGTAAAGAAAATATAGTAAGTGTAATTACCCAGCCGGATCGCCCTCAGGGTCGTGGTAGAAAAATATTGCCTACCCCCATTAAGGAAATTGCTCTTAATATTAATAGGGGAATAGAAGTATTTCAACCAGAAAATATTAATAATGAT
This sequence comes from Candidatus Infernicultor aquiphilus, assembly GCF_002784285.1. Taxonomy (NCBI): domain Bacteria; kingdom Pseudomonadati; phylum Atribacterota; class Candidatus Phoenicimicrobiia; order Candidatus Pheonicimicrobiales; family Candidatus Phoenicimicrobiaceae; genus Candidatus Infernicultor; species Candidatus Infernicultor aquiphilus. Next base: position 6,618 of record NZ_PFKO01000024.1, on the reverse strand, counting down.
GATTCTATAAAAAAAATAAAAGAATTTGACCCGGATCTTATTTTAGTAGTTGCTTATGGTCAAATTCTTTCTAAAGATATTTTAAATATTCCTAAAGTAGGATGCTTAAACATTCACGCCTCATTGTTACCTAAATATCGAGGTGCTGCCCCCATTAACCGGGCTATTATAAATGGTGAAAAAGAGACGGGGATAACTTTTATGTTTATGAATGAAAAAGTAGATGCTGGTGACATTATAGATCAACAGAAAATAACTATTTTACCAGATGAAACCTACGGAGAACTTTATGATAGATTATCTAATTTAAGTGCTAAGATGATCAGTACAATTTTAGAAAAGATAGAAGAAGGAAAGATAAAAAGAATATCCCAGGAGAGTAAATTGGTAACTTTTGCTAAGAAAATGACTAAACAAGATGGGGAAATAAATTGGAGTGAAAAGGGAGAAAAGATATATAATATAATAAGAGGAACTACTCTCTACCCTGGTGCCTTTACCTCTTATAAAGGTAAAAAACTTAAGATTACTAAGGCGAGATTTTTAGGCAATTATCAAAATGAAAATGAGGTTGAACTAAGTTCCTCAATCCCCGGTAGTGTATTTAAAATTGAAAAAGAGAGCATCCTGATTTCTACCGCTGATAAGGGAATTATAAAGATATTCAGGTTGATTCCGGCTGGTTCAAAAGAATTAACCGCCAGCCAGTTTGTCAATGGTTATAAGATTAAAGTAGGAGATATTTTAGGTAAACACACCTAAGACACACCTAAGACAGTTTATAAATATACCTAGGACAGGCGTCCCCCGTTTTCACGAGGGCAAGCCCGCCTGTCTATTGAGGCTTAATAAGAGGAGGATTTTATGTTTTATTTCGATAGTACCATGTTTATTTTATTACCAGCTATAGCTTTAACCCTTTATGCTCAATACCAGGTAAAGACCGTTTATGTAAAGTATTCAAAAATATTAGCAAAAAGCGGATTAAGCGGGAAAGAAGTAGCTGAGGAATTATTGCGGCAAAATAATTTAGTAAATATAAAAATTGAACCGATAGAAGGCAGCCTTTCTGACCACTATGATCCCAGACAGAAAAAGTTAGGCCTATCCAAAGAAATTTATTATGGTAAATCATTAGCTGCTCAGGGAATTGTAGCCCATGAAATAGGCCATGCCCTCCAGGATGCAGAGAAATATTTTCCGCTCGCTCTTCGCAGTAATTTAGTGCCGGTAACTAATATTGGATCTCGAATGGCTGTTCCTTTATTTTTAATTGGATTTTTATTTACTCTTCCCGGGTTAATGGATATCGGCATTATTGCTTTCTCTTTAGCAGTGCTGTTCCAGGTAGTCACTTTACCGGTTGAATTTAATGCCAGCAATAAAGCAGTAGGCTTATTAGTGAAAGCAGATATTGTTTCAGGCACAGAAGAAATTAGTGCAGTTAAAAAGGTTTTAAATGCTGCTGCCTTAACCTATCTAGCCGCTGCCGCAGTAGCAGTTATGCAGTTGTTAAGACTTATAGTATTGAGAAATAGAAGAAGATAGAAGGAAATATAAAATAAATTAAATCTATGGATAAAATAAAAGTTGACCCGATAAGAGAAATCATCCTAACTATTTTAGTTGAAATTGATTCTAAAGAGGGCTATATCAATATTCTAATCAATAAATCATTAGAAAAAAATAGAAGTTCTACCTTAGATGCAGCTTTTATCAATGAGATAACCTATGGAGTGATAAGAAACCGAAATAAATTAGACTGGGCGATAGCTCAATTTTCCAATCGGGGTTTATCTGAAACTCCAATATTGATTAAAAATATATTGAGAATGGGTGTTTATCAATTACTATTTTTAAATAAAGTTCCTGATTATGCAATCGGTAATGAAGCGGTACAATTAGCTAAAAAATATGGAAACCTGGGGATGTCTAAATTTGTAAATGGTGTTTTAAGGAATATTATTCGAAATAGTGGGAATATTAATTGGCCTGATCAAGACAAAGAACCTGCCTTATATATTTCCACCATTTATTCACACCCCCTTCAGATAGTTGAACGTTGGTTAAAAAGATTTGGATTTGCCGATACGGTTAAAATATGTGAAGCAAATAATAAAATACCAACTTTGGTAATTAGGACCAATACTTTAAAGATATCTCGACTAGAATTAAAAGATATTTTGGAAAAAGAGAACATTTCGGTAAGAGAAAGTATTTTTACCGAAGAAGCATTATATGTTAAAGGCCTTTCCAATATCACCAAAATTCCCGCTTATCAAGAAGGATTATTTCAGATTCAAGATGAAGCATCGATCTTGGTCCCTCATCTGCTCAAACCTCTACCTGGTGAATTGGTAATTGATGTTTGCAGTGCCCCAGGAGGAAAGACTACCCATCTTGCCCAATTAATGGCTAATCAGGGTAACATTCTGGCTCTGGATAGTAATGGGGCAAGATTATTAATGGTAAAAGAGAACTGTCGGAGATTAGGAATTGAGATAGTAAAGACCCAGATAAAGGATAGCACTAGATTAGATAAGAATTATCTAAAGAAGGCAGATAAGGTTTTAGTAGATGCTCCCTGCACCGGGTTGGGGGTGTTAAGGAGAAAACCTGATTTAAAGTGGCAAACTTATGATTTAAACAGATTTAAACAATTATTCGAACTGCAGGGGAAGCTATTGGCTACTGTCTCTAATTACCTGAAAGTGGGTGGGAGATTAGTTTATTCTACCTGTAGTACCGAACCAGAAGAGAACGAGGAAGTAGTAACCAAATTTTTAGATAAAAATCCTAATTTTGAGTTAGAAAATTTAAATGAATTTATAAAAGAGCGAAAGTTAAAAGTCTATCCATCAAATCAGAATAAACAGAAGAAATTTTTTCAGATAATCCCTGGACTTTCCAATTTAGATCTAGATGGATTCTTTATGGCAAAAATGATCAGAAAAGGATAGGTTCATAAATGAACTGGATAGTGAAAATATTTAATATTATTTTAAAATCATTGGTTAGTATTATTTTTATAATTTTTATAGTGCTGGCTGGGGGAGTAAGTGCCTTTATAATATATCAAAATGTATACTCTGTTCCAAATACTGTCGTTCCTTCCATAATTGGTGAGGAATTAAAAGTTGCCCAAGAAAAATTATATAATGCTGGATTACAGCTAAAGGTTTCTGGTGATGAATTTGATAAAAATATTTCCCCCAATAAAATTATCACTCAGGATCCAGCCAGCGGGTCAACAGTAAAAAAGAATCGGGAAATTTATGTGGTGATAAGTAAAGGGAGTAAGGCTATTGCTTTAAATATTCCCGATCTTAGAAATAAAGAGCTAAAAGAAGCCACGGCCATCATCGAAGAATACGGCCTTACTTTAGGCAAAGTCACCTATAGCAAACATTTTTCCGTACCTCAGGGGGTAGTTATTGCTCAGACCCCTGAAGCGGGAAATATAGTTTCAGATAATAATACAATTAATCTATTAGTTAGTAAAGGATCTTATTAATATTACATATATGGTGTGGAGATTAATCCTCTCTCTTCAAGTGATATGATTATGGTGGATTTACCCTCTCCCTTGAAGTGAGGGTGAAACATTTTCTGTCATTAGGCGTAGGGGTCGGATTTATCCGACCCTCTGTCATTGCGAGGAGCTTTACAAGCCTGCCCCTGTGAAAAACAGGGGAAGCAATCCCTATTTCCAATGTAGGACAGGCATCCCCCGTTTTCACGAGGGCAGGCCCGCCTGTCTAGGTAAGGAGGTGTATTAGGTGAAAGAACAAGAATTAAAATACTGGTTAGCCTGGAATAAAATATCAGATATAGGACCAAAAAGATTTCATAAATTGATGGAATATTTTGGTTCAGCCGAGAATGCCTGGTCTGTAAAATCAGAAGAAATATCCAGAGTGCTAAATTTGAGCAACAAAATATCCTCCAGGATTTCCGAAGAAAAAAATAATATTACTCCCGAACAAGAATTAGATCTATTAGCTAAATATAAAGCCAATGTTTTAACCATAAAGGATGATTTATATCCGGAGAATTTAAAAACAATTCACGATCCTCCCCCAGTTCTATACTTTAAGGGGAACATTATCGAAAAAGACAAAAATTCTATTTCCCTGGTCGGTTCAAGAAAAGCTACCTATTATGGAAAAATGGTTGCAGAAAATTTAAGCAAGGATTTAGCTTTAGCTGGATTGACTATCATAAGTGGGATGGCTCGAGGAATAGATACAGCGGCTCACAAAGGTGCATTAGCAGTCCACGGTCGGACCATCGCGGTATTTGGTTGTGGAATTGATCTTATTTATCCCCCTGAAAATAGAAGGTTAGCGAAAGAAATAGAAGAGTCAGGAGCATTAATAACTGAATTTTCTTTTTCTACTTTGCCAGAAAGGCAGAATTTTCCCCGCAGAAATCGTATTATCAGTGGATTAAGTTTGGGAACAGTGGTAGTGGAGGCTGGTGAGAAGAGTGGTGCATTAATAACTGCTGATTTTGCCCTCGAACAAGGCAGAGAAGTCTTTGCGGTTCCAGGGAATATAACCTCTTCCTTGTCAAATGGTACGCATAATTTAATCAAACAAGGAGCGAAGTTGGTAAATAATTATCGAGATATTCTGGAAGAAATTCCAGGAATTGTAGTCCAAGAAACAAATACCAAAGAAATAAGTGCAGAAAAATTTTCTCTATCTGAAGAAGACCAAATAATTTATAAGATAATTTCCAACGAACCTATCCACATAGACGAAATTATTGAAGTTAGCAAATTATCTGCCAGTAAAGTTAGCGAGATATTACTAAACCTCGAATTAAAAGATTTAATAAAAGAGATTGAAGGTAAAAAATTTATTAAACTATAATTTTATTGCCTTAATAAGGCTGATTTAGTATAATATAAAAAGTCGGGGCGTAGCGCAGTATGGTAGCGCACCTGAATGGGGTTCAGGGGGTCGGAGGTTCAAGTCCTCTCGCCCCGACCAGAATATCTACTTTAAATCTACCTTTTACCACCATATTTTTTACCTTTCTATCCCTGATTATTTTGTAGGGGGCGGATTTATCCGCCCCGTTCCTTCTTCGGGGGGGGGGACACTAGGTTAAAAATTTTTTTAAATAATAACAAAAAGATTAATCCCAAAAGGAGGTTGACCATGCTCTTATTAACCAGAAGTGATATTCAAAAATCTATTTCCATAAAAGAAGCCATTCAGGTGGTTAAATATGCTTTTGCTGCTTATTCATCCGGAAAAGTTACTATTCCAGTTCGCACTCAGATAAAAATTCCTCAAGAAGATGGAATTATCCTTTATATGCCCGGATATATCGAAGATTCAGGCGCTTTAGGTTTAAAAATTGTATCTGTATTTCCCAAAAACAGAGAGAAAAATCTACCTACCACAAATGCCTTTATTTTATTAATCCATCCAGAGACGGGATTACCATTAGCTGGATTAGAAGGAAATTATTTAACTGCCCTTAGGACTGGCGCTGCTTCCGGTGTGGCTACTGATTACTTAGCCAGGAAAAATTCTTCAACAGTAGCGATTATTGGTGCCGGATTTCAAGCCAGGACTCAATTAGAGGCAGTGTGTTTGGTACGAGATATAAAATCAGTAAATATTTATGATATTAATGAACAACAGTCCATTAACTATTTGGAACTAATGAAGAATAAACTTTCCAACCTTTCCTTAAAATGGACCATAAGTCCTTCTTCGGGAAAAGCTATTGAAAACGCAGATATTATCTGTATAACCACTACTTCTAAAACTCCGGTCTTCCCTGGAGAAAAAATAAGACTTGGAACTCATATTAATGCGGTTGGTTCATTTACTCCTCAGACGCAAGAAATTGATATTCAAACCCTTTTAAAGGCGGATAAAATATATGTTGATTCTATAGAGGCTACTTTAAAAGAAGCCGGTGACTTCATTATCCCCCTTCAGAAAGGTCAATTTGATAAAGCAAATATTACTGGTGAAATCGGGGAAATAATTTCCCATCAAAAAATAGGTAGAGAAAATAAGGAAGAAATTACTATTTTTAAAACAGTAGGCTTATCTATTCAGGATATGGCTACCGGATTTTTTATTTACCAAAAAGCAAAAAAATTAGGATTAGGAAAAGAATTTTCTCTGGATTAAACCGATTATAGTTGTTACTTATGCATGCCTTGTTGGTATTATTATACTAATTATTTCTGTATACCCTTGTTTTTAATTTCAAAAAACTTTCCCTCAAAAGCAGGACTTTCCCAGCTCTTTGTCGAATATAATAAAAATGATATATAATCATGTAGGACAGGCGTCTCGCCTGTCTACTCTAATTCTATTAAATATAAATAAAAGAGAATATTTAAAAAATGTTCTATTTTAAAACAAAAACCAAACTCACTCTTATCACTCTTACCATAATTATCCTTACCTTAATCTTATGCCTTTCTTCCTTTGCCAAAACCGAAGTCTACTTCTCCCTCTCGGAAAATCCCCAAAAAGCTATCATTAAAAATATTAATCAGGCGGAAACCTACATTAATATAGCCATGTACACCTTCACTGATCAGGAAATTGCCCTCTCTCTGGCCAATGCCCAAAAAAGAGG
>NZ_PFKO01000142.1:12455-17049 GCF_002784285.1 Candidatus Infernicultor aquiphilus | reverse complement strand
TGAAAACAAGATAGTAAATTATTAATTATTTTTCTTTCTTTTATTTCACCTCCTTAAATTTTTTAATCTCTATTTGCTGCAAAATTACCTCGGACTGATAAGCTGTTTTAAATTTCTGAACACTTTTTTTCTAACCAATGGATCATGGCATAAATTCCTGCTCCACTCGGTACCGCATTTGATGAGATACTGGAGAATTGAATATTCACTGCTTGCTCTCCAAATAAATAGCGAGATACAATTTTCCTAATCGGTTGGATCAAAGGTTCTCCTAAGACCACCATTTTCCCTCCAATAAATACAGTCTGAGGTCCAATCATATGAATAGCATTAACAATAGCGGAACCTATCCAAGTCGCTATCTTTTTTACAATTGAGTTAGCAATCTGATTATCTTGTTGAAGTAATTCAGCTATGCTTTTTAAACTTTTTACTGACAAGCCCTGAGAATTAGCCCAACGTAGTAAGACATCTGCTCCGGCAATATCTTCCAGATACTGAAATTTCCCTTGTTCATAACATAAAAAATGTCCGATCTCTCCTACAAAATCATAAGTACCCTGATAAAGCTCATCATTAATAATGACTCCCGCCCCTATACCTTCATTTAGAAGTATATTGATAAAATTATGTATATTTCTTCCACTTCCCAACCACTTCTCTGCCAAAGCACAAACATTAGCGTCATTTTCTATCCAGACGGGAACCCCATATTCCTTTTGTACTATACTTCTCAAAGGAACATTTTTCCATCCTTTAAATTTAGGAGGTTTTTTTACCACACCAGTCTGCGCATCCAAAGGTCCTGGTATTCCAATACCGATTGCTCCAATATTAATTTTCTTTTTTTTTGCATATTCTCTTATTTTATTAATATTAATAAATAAGCTATTAATAACTCCCTCTAAACCAAATTTTTCATAATCTTCTCCTCTATTATAAGTAATAATATTCATTTGTGCATCCATTAGTAATGTTTCTATCCGTTCCCTACTAAGATGTACACCTATGGTATAAACTGCATCAGCTCTAATATGAAGAGGAATGGGAGACTTTCCGATATTGCCAGTAGAAACTTGATTTGATTCTTCGACAATACCAGAATCTTTAAACCCTTTAATGATGGCAGAAACAGTGGTTTTGGTTAGACTGGTCATTCGGGATAATTCTACTCGAGAGATACCGTCTTCTTTCAGTAAAATATGGAGTAAAGTATTAGCATTTTTTTTTCGTGTACCTTCTGGCTTCAGAACTAACATAGAAGCTCCTTATTTTAGTTAGTAAACTATACTTACTAAATATTTTATACTACCTTTCTTTTTTTGTCAACCTATATTGGTAAAATTTTAACTCCTAATCTATTCCTCCGGAACTCTCTTTATATGAAGATCGGTGAATATATCACTGGCATCATCACTATACGAGGAAAATTCAGAGATAATTGCTCCTACCTCTCCGGCTTTAAACCAGTGCAGTTTGTTCTTCTTAATGGTATGTTGGTCTCCCGGTTTTAAAATAATTTCGTGAAATACAGTATAATATTTTTCATCACCAGTAGGGGGAGAAGCATGGAGATTTGGGCTTTTCTCTCCTTCGACATAAAGATAAACTAAACCATAACGACAGCGAAATGTTTCCTGTTTTCCATCAACACCATTATGATCAGGGTGGCGATGTTCAGGACAAGTTTGATTAGGAAACAATACCATCTCTTTCGCACAATACCTAAAGCTATTTATATATACTACAAAAACCAGACCGCTTCTTGCAAAATCATTTAGACCAAAATCAGCAATTTCCATATTTTCTTTCTCTTGCGAAGAAAGAACAATACCTGCTTTTTGAAAATATTCAAGGGCTCTTGCTTTTATTCTTTCTTTTTCTTCTTCTCTCATTTTTCCACCTCCTTTATTCTCATTATTTTTAAAATTGAAAAATAATTATCTGACCTGATCCTCAGGACCTTTCCAAATCTTATATTGATAATCAAATTTCCAATGGTCTAGGGGGATAGAAAGTGACAAGCGCTCCCACCCAGAGGTTACTCTTTTTATAATTTCAGGTAAAGGTCGAATTCCTTCAGTAGCATCAACCGCTTCTACACAACAAGCACCTACCGCGGTAGCTAAGGTAATGCACTTTTCTGGTTCTCCTCCCTTTAAAAGTTCCGCTAAAAATCCAGCAATAGTAGCATCTCCGGTCCCGGTAGTTCCTTTAACTTCTGCAGCAAAACAAGGGGATAAAAGCTGCCGATAATTCCAATCTTGATGGTTAATTATAGAGGATAAATTGCTTTTTTCTATCTGGTGAGTTCTCAAATACAAACCCTGGTCACCTAACTTTATTGCCACTACCTTCGTCCCATAATCAATCAATTGCTTAGCTAATTGATTTAATAATACCATATCAAATCTCTCTCGCTTTTCATAAATTTTATTATACTTCTCTGGTCTTAGCATATATAATAGTTCATCAATGCTGGGCATAAAAATATCCACCAGAGGTAAAACATTTTTAAAAAATTTAAACCAATCCACTCTACCAGCAGGAGATTCAGGGTCCGGCATAGCCATATCCAGACTGGTTATTATTTTCATCTTTCTAATCCTTTGAAACATTTTTACCAATTCTTTTCCATCGTTCTCATAAAATTTTTGCATTAAGGGAGGATATCCAAAATGAAATATGCGACTGCTTTTTATTTTTTCATAAGGAATATCATTCGCAGTAAAGGTATGATTGGGTCCAGGGTAATGTAAAAAGACCCGATCAGTATCTGGCGGGTTTAAAACAATAGTATAAGAAGAAACCTCGTTTCCGCTAATAATCATATTTTCGGCTAAAGTTTTACCTTCTTTCTTTAAAATCTCTAAAATAACCTTCCCAAAGGCATCTGTTCCAACTTTTCCCAATAAAGCAGTGTTAATTCCTAACTTTTTAAGAGCTATTCCGGTATTAGCTACTGCACCACCGGTGGATAATTTTAATCCTGACATTTCCAGAATATGTCCGGGAATAATGGTCTTAATACTCCCTATCCTCCAATCTGGAATAATATCTAAACAGATATGACCAGCAACGACTATATCCATAAAATCTCCTATTTTAAAAATAAAAAAATATTTTTATTAAATTAGGTTCCCTTTTTCAATTTCTTCCCTAACTTTTGCTTCCTCATCCTGATGGCTGGATAGATGACACACATTTTTTAATATATGTTTTAATCCTCTTGGATATTCTCGCTGGAAAAATATTTTATCGAGGGGATACATTTCCCCTTTCTGGTCTTTCGCTTTAAAATTTAAAGCAGCATAAAATACTTTTTTGATCTTATGGTAAGGAACGTTTTGTTTTTGAGCCAAAAGCATTGATCCTACTAATCTTTCATTTTTGTCTAACTTACGATACAAATCTCTACCTACCCGAAAAATAGTATCTCTTAATGATTTATTTTGAAATCTAAAAAGTAGATCATCAATATGGTTTTGTAAATCCTGTAGAGCAAGATCTTTTGGGTAGGCCTCATTCAAAGCTACTGCTGACTGCTTCATACCTTCTCGAACAATTTTATAAATTTCTGGCAGCTCTAATGCTTCATATATATAAGTCATTTTTGAATCATATTGATACCCTAAATAAGCTGCTGCGGAATGACCTAAATTGTGGATAAAGAGTTTTCTATCTACATAGGCCTTGATATTTTCAACTGCTCGAAGATCTCTAAGATGAGGAAGTGGGGTTTTAAAACCTTTTTTATCCACAATAAGAGTATTATAAGGCTCGGCAAATATCCATAATAAGTCCTTTTTTTTATCTTCCTCTTTCATCAGAGGAACCATTTTACCTATGCTTGATTCAATTAATCCCACCAATTCATCGAAAGGATATTCTAAGGGAAGTAAGCTTTTTAATTCCTTTCTTAAATAATCCGCTACATTCCTAAAATTCTCGGCAATAATAATATCTAAAGGATTTTTCCTTCTTTTTTCATCTCTCCATTGAAGCCCTTGAGCAATTACCGGAACAATTTGAGGCAAGGCATTTTTTCCTACTGCAGTAGCCAGGATATCCGTATCTACTATTTCCCGAATAACTGCCTCTTTATCATAACCATTTATAGCCCTTATATTTTCTATCAAAATAATTTCATCGGGAAGCTCATTTCTCTTTATTACTAACTTATAGGCTCTTTTTTTGTTGAGTTCCTTTACCAATTCTTTATTGATATCAATAAAAACAACTTCATATCCAGAACGGGAAAATAGCTGTCCAATAAATGATCTTCCAATATTCCCCGCTCCAAATTGAACCATCTTTTTTTTATATATCATTCTCTTTCGCTACTCTACCTAAATTAATTTTTTACCCTAAATCCCTCTTTTTAACTGTGAGTATCTCAGGAAGTAAACCATCAGCTCCATAGCCTTGAATATAAAAAGTTCCTGCAAATAAGGTAATCTGAATTTCACCAGGGGTGCTAGCGCTTTCCGGAAACCATTCTGGCGTGTTCATAGCAACCTCATTAAAGGGATTATATAAACCTGCATTTTGCGCTATGCTTACAGCATCATCACGACTAATGTCTCTCTCATTA
>NZ_PFKO01000142.1:0-12387 GCF_002784285.1 Candidatus Infernicultor aquiphilus | reverse complement strand
TTGAACTATGACCTTTTTCCCCTTTACTGCTTGATCGCCATTATAAACTCTTAAGCCAATCAGGGACAACAATCCGATAATAGATATTACTAATAATAATCCGATTAGAGCAAAACCCCTTTTATTTTTCATTGCCTATCCTTTCAAGATTAGAGTATTTTTGAGTGAATTAAAATAATTCACATAAAAGGTCAAAAAAATATAAATTATTCCTTTCTATTTTTATAATACTACATAAATTTTCAAAATCCTTCTTTTCCCAATAAAAAAGCCCTTCAGCATTCAAGCTAAAGGGCTAGTAATTATCTTGGCTCCTCGGGTAGGATTCGAACCTACAACCCTCCGGTTAACAGCCGGATGCTCCACCGTTGAGCTACCGAGGAAGGTCACAATTAATTATACTCAAAAACCATATTCGAGTCAATAATTTTATAGAATTAAAAAATATATTTTTAAATATTTAGTTTAGTTCATTCTAAATAGTCTTTTAATTTTTTACTTCTGCTGGGATGTCTCAATTTCCTTAATGCCTTCGCTTCAATCTGACGAATTCTCTCTCTGGTGACTCCAAACACTTTACCAACTTCTTCCAAGGTATGAGGATGACCAGAAGCAATTCCAAATCTCATTTCTAATACTCTCTTCTCTCGATAAGTTAATGTCTTTAAGACATCGTCTAACTGCTCTTTGAGAAGAGTATGAGAAGCAATTTTGGGAGGAGCTGGTGAGTCCTTATCTTCTATAAAATCTCCTAAATGACTGTCTTCTTCTTTCCCGATGGGAGTCTCTAAGGAAACAGGTTCTTGAGCAGTTTTTAATATTTCCCTTACTTTATCTTTAGAAATTTCCATCTGTTCAGCTATTTCACCAACAGTCGGCTCTCGTCCTAACTCCTGCAAGAGATGGCGTGATACCCTGATTAATTTATTAATAGTCTCTACCATATGAACAGGAACCCGAATGGTTCTAGCTTGATCTGCTATAGCCCGAGTAATTGCCTGCCTTATCCACCAGGTAGCATAAGTACTAAATTTATATCCTTTTTTATAGTCAAATTTCTCCACCGCTCTTATTAAACCCATATTACCTTCTTGAATAAGATCTAAAAATAGCATTCCTCTTCCTACATATCTTTTAGCAATACTTACTACTAATCTTAAATTTGACTCTACTAATTTTTTCTTAGCTTGATGATCTCCCCTTTGCATCCTGGTAGCTAAGTCTATTTCTTCATTTCCTTTTAAAAGTTTTATCTGCCCAATTTCCTTTAAATACATCTTTACCGGGTCATCTAATTCTAATTCTTTCGATATTTCTATTTCTAAATCAATTTCCTCTTTAGAATCAGAAGTTATTTTATCTTGCTGTTCAATGCCTTTATCTTTGGCCAGCAAATTCCCCTCTTCTTCAGTTTCAACTAAATCAATTCCAGATTCACTAAGAATATCATATAAATATTCTATTTTATTTACATCTACAATATCATCTGCTAAAAATTTTTCTATTTTCTTATAAGTTAAGTAGCCTTGCTCTTTCCCTTCTTTAACTAATGCTTCAATTATCTTGTTTTTTCCCATTCCCCAAGCCTTCCTTCTTAAATGTAAAAATAAAATTACCTATTTAAATAAATTTTAAAAGTAAATAAAAAATATTAATCTACTTTTGACTTTTTAACTGTTGACTGATTTTCCTTAATTCTTTTAAATCATTTTCTTCTATCTTTTCAGATTTTTTTATCTTTTCATCAAGCATTTTTGCTTTTTCCTCAAGATTTTTTCTCTCTTGAACTAACTTAAAATTATTTATAGTATCTATATATCCTGAGATTATTTTTTCATCAAGGGTTATAATTTCTTCCATTAAAATCTTAGAAATTAATTTTGCCGCTGTATCATTATCTAAATATTCAATAACTTTTTGAGAATCTATCTTTTTATCATCTTTTAAAATTTTAATAATTACTGCTACAATTTGACGATGTAACAAGACTGAAAAATCTTCTACCTTCAACTTTTTTAAAACATTCTGAGCAATTTCTTCATCCTCTAACATACATCCAATGAGAATCTTTTCGGCTTTAACATTTCCGGGCTCAGAATACGGATTAATAAAACTAGGGATAGATTCCTTTAAGCCTTTTTTATATTTTACTAAATCAATCCTAATTGCTTCTTCGGTTAATTTTAATTCTTCAGATATTTTTACAATCTGGGCTCTTAGCTCATTCTCATCGCCCATTACGCTCAGGGTAGGTAATATTCCTTTAATTACTTTTACTTTTCCTTCTATTGTTTTGATATTATAATTGGAATATAAAAGTTTCAGCTTATAATCTATTAAAGAAAGAGATTCTTCAATTAAAGTTTGAAAAGATTTTTTCCCTGCTTTAATTAAAAAATCCGCTGGGTCAAAACTTGGAGGTAAGACTATTACTTTCACTTCCAGACCCGATTTTACCAGCAAATCTAAACTTCTTAAAGTCGCCATATTCCCTGCTGAATCTGCATCATAAGCGATCAAAACTGTATCTGTAAATCGTTTTATTAAGTCTATTTGTTTGATAGTTAAAGCTGTCCCTAAGGAAGCTACCACATTATTAAATCCATATTGCTGAGTTATTAAAACGTCAGTATAACCTTCTACCATAATTGCACTATTGTTTTTCCGAATATCTTCTTTGGCAAAGTTTAAACTATATAAGTTGCTCCCTTTATTATAAATCAATGTTTCCGGTGAGTTTATATATTTAGGCAAGGAATCATCTAAAACCCTGCCTCCGAAGCCTATTGTTCTCCCCTGCAAATCAAAGATGGGGAAAATTATCCTATCTCTAAAATAATCAAGAAATTTTCCTTCTGTTTTGCTCTTTTTTATTAAGCCAACCTTAATTAAATCTTCATAAGAATAACCTTTTTTCTTTAAAAAATCCGCTAACACATCCCAGCCCGCAGAGGCATAACCTAATTTATACTTTTCGATAGTGCTATCGTTAATCCCTCTTTTTTTAAGATAATTTAATATTTTTTCCCCCTGAGGAGTTCGAAATAAACCTTCTCGATAATAATTTGCTACTAAATTATTTAATTTAGATAGCCTTTCTTTTTTTCTATAAAGAATATTTTCTTTCTCTTCATTCGCAGGAAGAGATACTCCCGATTTTTTAGCTAACATCTCTACCGCTTCAAAAAAGCTAACTTTCTCATATTTCATAATAAAATTATAAACATTTCCCCCTTCACCACATCCAAAGCAATGAAATAATTGCTTCTCAGGGCTAACCATAAAAGAAGGGGTTTTTTCCTCATGAAAAGGACATAATCCTCTAAATCCTTTCCCCGCTGGTTTTAAATGTACATACTCTGAAATTATATTTACAATATCACAACTATTTCTTATTTCTTCCAGTAAATCAGATGAAAATCTCAACTTTAATTCACCTACATATTATTAAATTACCTAATTAATAATTATTTTTTTAAAAAACTCTTCAATTTTCCTTTGTATTAATATATTCTACAAAAATTTCGATTTTCCTCTTTTTTTATAAAAATATTTTAAAAAAAAATACTAGTTGATTATTATCGATATAAATCAACTAGTTTAAAACGATTTTCTTTATTTTTTAGAAAGAAATTAGTAAATAAAGTTTAAAAAATTAATTGTAAATCTTCTTCTTTATAAATTTTTTCTTTTGGTTTAACTTTCCCATATCTTCCTCCACCTCCGGGACTTAACTTTAAAAGTCCCTTTCGGGCTAAAATTATATCTTGCGCAATTTTAAATCCAGCCACCTGACTGATTTCCTGATATGAAGCCTTATGTAATATATTCATTTCGGTACCAAAATAGTCAAATAATTTATTCAGTGTTTTTTTACCTATTCCAGGTACAAATTCTAAAGGAATCTGATGATGATAAGGTGGTCGATGAGGAGGAGAAAAGGATTGCTGATAATCTCCAATTTCTACAATTCGATCAAAAACACCTTTTACTATTTTATCACTCCCGCATTTTTCGCATTTATACACTGGGGGATTACTATCAGAAGTATAATTACAAATTTCACAAAAAGTTCGATGATATTTACCCAATTTAGGGTCGAGACCATAATTATCCGTTATCTTTCTTCCTTCTTTTCTCTGTAAGGCTAAAAGCATCTCCTTAAAATTAGCTTTCTCCAGTTCTATTATATTATATTCTCTACCAATCTTAGGTAGAGAATGAGCATCTGAATTAGTTAGAAAGGTAAATTTTGCCAGTTCTTTCAATCGGTCGGCAATTTCTGTATCTGCACTCAATCCCAATTCTATAGCTGGAATCTTTTTTAAGGTAGACCTACTAAACATCTCTCCTAATCTTTTTACACAATTTCCATAAACACTTTTATGAGGAGTAAAGGCATGAGCGGGGATTAAAATCCCCCCCAGCTGGTTTATAATTTGAAAAGCCTCTTGAGCACTAATTTTACAATTTTGAGAACTTAAACTTACATTCGTAACCAAAAGAGATAGAGCTTTACTAAATTCTTTTATATCTTCAAAATAGGGAAAATAAGCTATCTGATGGGAAGATCCCCCATCTTTTTCTTTAGTTTCAATCTCTGAACCTAAAATAATAGTTACTTTATCCTGATAAATTAAGCCTCCTTCTTTTAAAGGTTTCATTTCCCCATTATTAATTAATTGGGAAATGTCATCAATAACTTCAGGTGAAGCACAATCAACGATACCTACAATGTCAATCCCTTTTCTATATTTACATTCTCGAGCAATATTGGCAAAAGTTAATTCTCTGGAGGCAGTTATTTTTACCGGAGCTCCATTATTGCTTCTTCCAATATGTACATGTAAATCCATAAAATATTTCTTCATATTTTAATTATAGCCTTATCCTTAGTTTTTGAGGGCGTATGCAATACGCCCCTACTTCTATATATTATATAATCGATACGAAATAAAGTATTCCTACGATCGTCTTAGCATCTTTAATAACATTTTCTTTTATTAATTTTAAAGCTTCTGTTAAATTAATAAGTTTGACTTTAATAAATTCATCTAAATCTTCTTTTTTATTTCTTTTTTCCAAATCTTCTGCTAAAAAGAGGGTAATTTTTTCATTACAAAAACCAGGAGTGGAGAAAAAAGTTATTAACTTTTTAATCCTCCGAGGATAATAACCAGTCTCCTCTTCTAATTCTCTTCTAGCACAACTAACTAAATCTTCTCCCGATTCAACAGTTCCTGCTGGTAGCTCCCATAAAACTTCTTCGGCAGGTTTTCTGAATTGTCTAATCATCACTATATCTTTTTTATCGGTTAGAGCTAAAATAACTACTGCTCCAGGATGTTCCACTATTTCTCGAATAGTTACCCGCTCATCAGGAAGTTTTACTTCATCCTGACGAAGATTAATAATCCTTCCTTTATACCTATAAGTAGAAGATAAAGTATTTTCCTGAAAAGAATCTTCTTTAGTCATCCAATTTTTCTCCTAAGGCTACAGTTTTTATAATAGATAGAATATATTCTGTTGCATTTTTTAATTCCTTAATAAGAATATATTCTTCCATGGTATGTACTTTTTCCATACCCACTGCTAAATCAACTGAAGGGAGACCTTTTTTATTAAATACATTGGCATCACTTCCCCCACCACTGGGACGTAATAATGACTGTAATCCTATATCTTTTGCTGCCTTCCTGGCTATTTTAACTACTAGATCATCGGGGGACAAATTGTAGCAATAGTACTCCCTATTAATTTTTACCTCTGCTCTCGCTTTAAATTCTTGAGCGGTATCTTCGGTTATCTTTTTTAGTTCTTTAGTATATTTTTCTAATTTTCCTTCATTTCTACTCCTGACTTCTCCCTTTAATATTACTTCATCAGGAATAATATTAGTAGCTTTTCCTCCTGAAATAATTCCAATATTGGCTGTAGTTTCCTCATCAATCCTTCCTAACTTCATCCGAGAAAGAGCCACTCCAGCCACCTGAATAGCATTAATCCCCTCTTCGGGATTCGCACCAGCATGAGCAGATTTTCCCCGAATAGTAAAGTCGAGAGAATTTTGGGAAGGGGCACTAATAATAATTTGTCCTACTTGCCCTCCCGCATCCAAAATAAAACCTATTTGGGCTTTTAATTGCGAAATATCTAAATTCTTTGCTCCACATAAACCTATTTCTTCACATATAGTAAATAAAATTTCTATATCACCATAGAGAATATTATTTTCCCTAATAAGATGGAGAGCTTCCAATATAGCAGCTATTCCTGCTTTATCATCTGCTCCTAAAATTGTTTCTCCGGTACTAATTATCTTTTCTCCTTCGCGAAGAGGATTAATATTTTTTCCGGGGACAACTGTATCCATATGAGCGGCAAACATAATAGGAGTAGCCACTTTAATATTACCATTTAATTTAGCTATTAGATTACCCGAATTAGCTCCTACCTTCTCACCAGCTTGATCTACTATAACTTCTAATCCTAAATTTTCCAATTTTTCTATTAAAAAATCAGCTAGATTCCTTTCCTCTCTGGATATACTGTCCATCCTTACTAATTCCATAAAACTTTCTATCAATCTTTTTTCATTAATCATTAATTAATCCCCTTTCCTAATTAGTATATCATATTTCGTATCTGGTATATCGTATTCTAGCGTTTAGCGTTTAGCGTTTAGCGTATTAGGCCATACACCTCGCCCACGAACCATAAAACTATTTTTAGCACTCTTTACCTAATTCTTCCCCTTGTTTCAAGGCCTTTTTATTTAAATCTATCAACTTTTGGTTCCGTCCAGCCAGAGTCTTTTCTAAAGCTTTAAATATGGTTTTTAGTTTTACTACTCCAGATTTTTTAATATAGGCGCCCAAAGCAACCATATTGGCGACTCGTAAATTTCCTAACTGGTTAGCTATATCATTTGCTGGAACTCTAACTATAGCAACATCATCTCTGTTTACCTTTTGATCTATTAAAGATTCGTTTAATATTATTAATCCATCTTTCTGGACCGTTGCTTCAAATTTATCTAAAGATGGTTTATTCATAACAATAATTGATTTAGGATAAGGTACAACTGGAGAAGCAATTTCCTCAGAAGAAATTATTACAGTACAATTAGCCGTACCTCCTCTCATCTCTGGACCATAAGAAGGCATCCAAGCAACATTTTTTCCTTCCAACATTCCAGCATAAGCTAATAATCTACCCATTAACATTACTCCTTGACCGCCAAATCCGGCTATAATAACTTCTTCTAACATCTAAGCCACCTCCTCAGGAGTTCTAAATTCACCTAAAGGATAATAAGGAATCATATTCTCTTCCAACCATTTAGATGCTTCAATTGGGCTTAAACCCCAATTAGTGGGACAGGTAGATAAAATTTCTACCATAGAAAACCCTTTACCCTCTAATTGAATTTGAAAAGCTTTCTTAATGGACTTTTTAGCTTTTATTATATTTGACGGTTTATTTAAAGCTACTCGAGAAATATAAGTAGCACTTTTAAGTGTGGATAACATCTCAGCCATTTTTATGGGATATCCCATAGTCTTTGGATCTCTACCATAGGGAGAAGTTTGAGTTACCTGTCCCACCAAGGTAGTAGGAGCCATTTGTCCCCCAGTCATTCCATAGATAGCATTATTTATAAAAATTACCGTAATATTTTCACCTCTATTAGCAGCATGTACTATTTCCGCAGTACCAATTGAGGCCAAATCTCCATCACCTTGATAAGTAAAAACTATAGAGTCTGGTTTTGACCTTTTAATGCCAGTGGCAATGGCAGGGGCTCTTCCGTGGGCAGCGCATATCATATCACAGTTAAAGAATAGATAAGCAAAGACGGAACATCCTACCGGACAAACTCCTATAGTATTTTCTCTAACTCCAAATTCATCTAACACCTCAGCTACCAATCTATGAGCAATGCCGTGATGGCAGCCAGGGCAATAAGTAAAAGGAGTTTCAGTTAAAGATTCTGGTCGCCCAAATACTTTCTTCATAATATATCATATACCTCCAATATTCTTTTCAAAAAGGAATCTTTATTTAAATATTTATAAATATTTATTTAATTCTTTTAAAATTTCTATCGGTGTAGGAATTATTCCACCGCATCTTCCATAGAAATTAACTTCCGCCTTTCCATTTACTGCTAATTTAACATCTTCTATCATTTGACCTAAACTCATTTCCACTACCAAAAATTTCTTTATCCTCTCAGCAGTTTTACTAATTATCTTTTCGGGAAAAGGGAATAAGGTAATCGGCCTAATCAATCCAATATTAATCCCTTCTTTTTTTGCCTTCTGAATTACAGTTTTTACAATCCGAGCAACTGTTCCATAAGCAACAATTATCAAATCTGCATTTTCTATATTTATGGATTCATATCTAACTTCATGTTCTTTAAGTTTTTTATATTTTTCATTTATTACTAAATTCATCTTTTCTAGTACTGAAGGATTCAAATTAAAAGGAACAATCCAATGTGGCTTTCTTCCTTTGCATCCGACTAAAGTCCAACTTTCTTTAGATGGTAAATCAACTTTTGGTCTTTCTTTGAATTCTACTGCTTCCATCATTTGCCCTAAAAGTCCATCTCCTAATATCATTGCGGGATTTCTATATTTATCTGCTAAATCAAAGGCATCCATAGTTAAATCAACTAATTCTTGAACCGAAGAAGGAGCAAGGACAATTAAATGATAATCTCCATGTCCTCCACCTTTGGTGGCTTGAAAGTAATCACCTTGTGCTGGTTGAATATCTCCTAAACCTGGTCCACCCCTCATCATATTAACCACTACACAAGGTACTTCAGAACAGGCAATATAGGAAATCCCTTCTTGCATTAAACTTATTCCTGGACTGGAAGATGAAGTCATAACTCTTACTCCAGTAGAAGCAGCTCCATAGACCATATTTATTGCTGCTAATTCACTTTCAGCTTGCACAAAAGACGCATCTTTCATTTTCAATAATTTTTTCGCCATATAAGCAATTAATTCGCTTTGAGGGGTAATGGGATAACCAAAATAATATCGGCAACCAGCACAAATTGCCGCTTCTCCAATAGCTTCGTTTCCTTTCATTAATATTTTTTCTGCCATTTTCTAACCTCCTGGATAAAAATTTAACTTTTAAACTAGTCGATAGTGAATAGTTAATACAAAACTCAAAACTTTTTTGCATAAAGTATTGTTTTTAATGTAGGGGTCGGATTTATCCGACCCGTTTTTATTGCGGGTTCGATGCCTGCCTGTGCGTGCCTGCACGCAGACAGGAATCGAACCCCCGTTTTCACGAGGGCAGGCCCCTACGAAAAAAGGAAATTCCTATACTAAAATTTCTTTTTGATAAAAAAATTATTTATTTATATACCTCAATCGCCACATCAGGACAAGTTAAAGCACAAAAAGCACAGCCGGTGCATTCTTCAGGGTTGATCTGTTCAGCCGGATAATAGCCTTTTTTATTAAAATTTTCGGACATAATAATAATGTGTTTAGGGCAAGCTGGAATGCATAACTCGCATCCTTTACATCTTTCTTGGTCTATTATAATTTTTGCCATCCCATTTCCTCCTTCTTTATAGAATTATTCCCAGGGTAATTTCATAAAACGTTTTATATAAAATACTGCTTCCTTAAAATTTTCAGTTTTTAGCTTTTGAGAAAATCGTTCATCTATACAAATAAATTTGAGGGGCAATTTTAATTTCTGTGCAGCTCGTTTTATTAATATATGTCCTTGCTTAATTATTTCTTCATCGGTTTGGATGCTTAAATTAGGATTACTTATTACTCCGCTAATTTTTAGTCGAGATGTATTTTCTATCTCTTGGGCCATTTGTTTAATTTGGAGTATACTTTGAGTAAAAGGTCGGTAAGAATTTACGACCAGTAGCATTTCATAATCTAAATCTTGGAGGAAAGATTTAAAGTTACCCAAAACGACTGTACCTATATCATCTCCTCCTACATCAAGAATCAAATGATAATCTGCATCTTGGATTAAACCTTTTATTTCGGGAGAAATTAGGGGTAAACCGGCATAAGCCCACTCATCTTGGGGAGCAATCACCTTTATATCTTTAAGGTTTAAGGCATCTTTCGCTTCTCGAGTTCTAAAATAAGGATTAACAATATCTAAATCTACAATAGCGACCTGACGGTAATTTTTTCGACAGTAGATCGAATAATTAATGGCAATTTCTGTTTTTCCACTTCCAAAACCCCCCACAAATATCTTTATACGTTTACTCAATATATTTTTCCCACCTCTTCACCTTTCAGGACTCTTAAGGCACCATTACACAAAGCTAACATTTCTTCCTCGCCAGGATAGATCATAACTAAAGATAAAAAACTTATTCTATCTTTTACCATATTAATAAACTCATTAGCATAAGCTATTCCGCCAGTTAGAATAATAGCATCTATTTGACCTTTTAATACTGTAGCTCCTGCTCCGATTTCTTTAGCTACTTGGTAGGCCATTGCCTCTAATATCAGCTTGGCCTTTTTATCTCCCTGTTTAATCCTGTTTAGCACTTCTCTAACATCATTAGTATTTAAATAAGCTACTAATCCACCTTTACCTTTTATCTTTTTCATAATTTCGTCTTTAGTAAATTTACCAGAAAAACAAAGTTCAACCAGGGCGCCAACCGGAACTCCACCGCTCCTTTCCGGAGTAAAAGGACCTTCTCCATTAAGTGCATTATTAACATCAATAACCTTACCCTGGCAGTGTACCCCAACTGAAATTCCTCCGCCCAGATGAGCTATAATAAAATTTGCTTTCTCATACTTTTTGCCTAAATCTAAAGCTGCCTTTCGAGCAACTGCTTTCTGATTTAAAGCATGGAGGATACTAACCCTCGGAATTTCTGGCATACCAGAAATTCTGGCAATAGGTTTCATTTCATCAATTACTACCGGGTCAACTAGATAGGCAGGAATAGATAACTTTTTGGCAATTCCAGAAGCAAGTATTCCTCCCAAATTAGAAGCATGTTCACCGCTTGTTCCCTTACGGAGGTCTTCTAACATCTTTTCATTAACTCGATAGGTTCCACTGGCAATAGGTTTTAGTAGTCCTCCTCTTCCCACTACCGCATCAAGAGTAGAATAGTCAATCCCCTTTTCTTTTAAGAAATTTAAAATTATCTCTAACCGAAATTCGTATTGATCGATAATCTTAGAAAAAATGGATAATTCTTCATTGCTATGTTTAATCTTTTTTTCAAATAAAAATTGTTCATTAGAGAACAAGGCTACTTTGGTAGAAGTTGAGCCAGGATTTACTACTAATATTTTATAATCTTTGGCCATAAAAATATCACCTTTCTTAGATCATCTGATTCGGTTTAATTTCAGTCATCTCACTCATTAATACTCCCAGAGCAATAGAATATAATTTTGATTGTGCACTGTCAGACCGAGAAACTAATACTACCGGAGCTTTTGCACCCAAAAGTAGTCCTGCTGGTACTGCTTTAGCTAAATAAACTAAACCCTTGGCAAAAATATTCCCTGCTTCAATATTTGGTACTAATATTATATCTATTTCTCCGGAAACTGGGCTTTCAATGCCTTTATGCAAAGCAGCTTCCTTAGAAATAGCATTATCAAAACCTAATGGTCCATCCACTATCCCCCCTATAATCTGTCCCCTCTCACTCATTTTAGATAAACAAGCTGCATCTATAGTAGCTGGCATATCAGGATTTACCAATTCTAATGCACAGACCACTGCCACTTTAGGTTTTTCTATTCCTAATGAATGAGCGTAATAGATAGCGTTCTGAATTATCTGAGCTTTTTGTTTCAAATCTGGACTGATGCACATAGCTCCATCAGTCATAGTAAGTAGACGATCATAATTTTTGACCTCCAGGGTATAGACATGACTGAGCATTCTATCAGTTCGTAAACCCACTTCTTTATCTAAAACAGCTTTTAAAATTCTGGCAGTTCCCATCATTCCTTTCATTAATATGGAAACTTTTTTATTGCGGACTAACTCTACCGCACACCGGGCAGCTTCAGTTTTATCTATTTGGTCTATTATTTCGTAATTGGTAGGATCAATACCCATTTTATTAGCTATTTGAATAATTTCCTTTTTATCACCCACTAATATTGAATTGGTTAATCCTTCCTGTCGAGCAGCTTCCACTGCTCGTAAAACATCTTCAGCTTGAGCAGCAGCTACTGACATTTTTTTAGTTCCATAATGTTTGGCCTTTTCTAAAACTTCATTAAAAGTTCTTAACATTTTTCTTATCACCTCTTTATTAAAAATTTACCAATTAGTCGATTTACCAATGCACCGATTGACCAATTTACTAATTTACCAATT
>NZ_PFKO01000268.1:0-4108 GCF_002784285.1 Candidatus Infernicultor aquiphilus | reverse complement strand
AATTTTTGACGTAACTTACTTTCAGAAAAAGATGAAAAGTTCTCTTCATCTTCCTGACGAATATAGTTTGCTATAATAGAATAAGAAGAATCTATTAGCGGTACCCCTAAAATTAAAATAGGGATCAATAAAGTTAAAGCAGCAGTACTCTTGGATACCCCTACCATAGCAATTACCGCTAATATAAATCCAAAAGACATATAATAAGAAGAAAAATTACCCCGAGGAAGATATTTAATATAAATAAATGATACCGTGGCTATAATTAAGGACAGAATTTCTGCCAAAATTAATCCTTGTCTCTGGATAAGAGATACTGCTAAAAAAGTCAGAGAGGCAATAAAGATAATATAGGGAGTAATGCCTGCTAATTCATCGGTCTGGCTGATAGAATTGGTGATACTTACCAGCCAGATTATAGTCAAGGGGATGGACAAATATTTAAGATAAATATACCCTCCAGAGGAAGAAGGGTCTCGCAAAAATTCTATTTTAATTCCAGAATAGATTATAATTAAAGAAATTAAAACCTGAAATATAAGTTTAACCCCTACCGAGAGTCCCTTTTTTCTATCTACTCTCCCTAAGACAATCATCAGTATACTAGAGATGGCAATACCTATAGCTTTAGACATTATTCCACTTTCTAACATATATTTATATCTATTCCTTTAATTATTTCTTTTTTTATAACTTTATTTTCCGTACTGTTTCTTATCTTTTTCTTCCTTAACCTAAAACTTAATTAACTTAATTCGACAAAAATATTTAAAATCCTTTTTTAAAAATACATTTTTCCCGATTAACTAGTAAATATTTTCTTTAAACCAATGAACCGTCTTTTTTAAACCTGCTGACAAGTCAACTTCAGGTTGCCATCCCAAAACTTCCTTAATTAGATGGCAATCCAAAATATTCTTCCTTAAATCCCCTGCTCGGGGTGGTCCATAATTTGCGGGATGAGGAAATTTAATAATTTCTTTTAAAAGAGAAAAGAGCTCATTTACAGAAGCCCCTCTTCCTACTCCCAGATTAAAACCATTAAATTTAAATTCTTTTTCAATTTCTTCTCCCTGAATGACCTTAGATAATTTTAACACATTTTGCAGAGCGAGTAAATTAGCTCGAGCTACATCTTCTACATAAATATAATCTCTGATATATTCTCCATCACCATTTATAGTAGGAATCTCACCTTTTAACATCCTTTGAATAAATATAGCGATTACCCCGGCTTCACCGTAAGGGTCCTGACGTGACCCGTAGACATTTCCATATCTTAGTGAAACATAAGGTAGATTATAATTTTTTCTATAAAAATCAAGATAATGTTCTACAGTGACTTTACTAATTCCATAGGGAGATTGAGGTCTAAAAGGATATTTTTCAGTAATAGGAAACTGTTGTGGTTCACCATATATAGTACCTCCACTGGAGGCAAACACTATTCCCTGGACTTGGTAATTTACACAACATTGTAATAAATTTAGAGAACCTAAGATATTAGTCTGGGCATCAAACAAAGGGTCTTTTACCGAAAGAGATACGCTAATCTGAGCAGCTTGATGACATACATAATCCGGCTTTTCTCGTTTAAACATTTCAGCGAGTCCTTCTTGATTGGTAATGTCTAAATTATAAAACTTAACTTTTTTATTTAAATTTTCCATTCTTCCTGAAGATAAATTATCAACTACTACCACTCTATAATTATTTTCGATAAGCAAATCTACAATGTGTGAAGCGATAAAACCCGCTCCACCAGTAACCAAAACTTTCTTTTTCATAATGACAAATTTAGTGCCTGGCACCTTTTTTGTCACCTCCTTTTTCCTATAATTAATTACCATACTATAACTAAAGCAATTACACTGCAGATGATGCTAATCCCCCATAATAAGAGAACTACGTTTCGATGTGTTATACCCTGAGCTAAAAGACGATGGTGAAGATGCCCTTGGTCTGCTTGGAAAATAGGATGATGACTTCTATATCTCCTCCAGATAGCAAAAAGGGTATCGAAAATAGGCAGAGCCAGAATAATAATAGGAATAAAAATAAAGAAGGCCTGCTCACTCTTTAGTACCCATAAAGCCCCTATAGAAGCTAGCATAAAACCCGCGAAAGTACTACCCGAATCTCCTAAAAATATCTTTGCAGGGTAAAAGTTATATTTCAAGAAAGATAGCATACTCGCAGCCAGAGCAATAGATATAAGATTAAGAGAAGTAAAATTCTGTTTTAATCCTAAAATAAAAAAAGTAATTAAGGTAATAATGGTAACCCCGCAGGCCAATCCATCCAAACCATCTATTAGGTTGATAGAATTAGTAATGCCTACTATCCAGAAGATTAAGAAAGGATAAAAGAGATAACCTAACAAATCAAAACTTTTTAACTGATTTACTATAAAACTATTTATTAAATTACTGTTATATATAATCACCAATAAAGCTGGTATCATTTGAATTACGAATTTATATTTAGGGGAGAGATCTACAATATCATCTACTACACCTAATAACAGAATAATTACCCCACCTATCAAAAGAGTTTTAAACTGTCCTTCTATCTGCACTATAAACAGCAAACTCAATAAAAAACCAAAAAATATAACTATCCCTCCTAAATTGGGGGTAGCTTCCTCATGTACTTTGCGGTGACCGGGTAAATCTACCATATTTTGTTTTTTTCCAACGCGAGCCATATAAGGAGTTAAGATATAGGAAACAACAAAAGCGATAACGCCAACTTCTATATATTTCAATAAACATTCTCCTCTTTTTTAAAATTAGCCAATTTATCGATGGGTTGGTTTATAAATTCGCTAATTTATCTGGCCAATTCTTTCTTTAAATTTTCTATACCAGCTACCGGTGAAGGATCAATCTGATTTAATATAGCTAAATAATAGCTCACTAAATCGCCCAAATAGATTAGTGAAAACATCCGAGCCAATTTACTCTTACCTTTAGTGGTGCAAACTATAAACTCTGCTACTTTATCTTCGATAATCTTTCGGGTAATCTCTCTTCTTTGTTCTATCCGCAAAGACCCCTCCTCTTTGTCTTCCAAATAAATAATTTTAACCTGTCGGTTTATATTATTTTCTATTTCATAACCAACAATTTCGTTATGATTTAATTCAGAAAATACATTCCAGAAACAGGGCCATTTACTGTTTTCGTTTATCTGAGTCTTCCAGCGCATAGCGACTGCTTCTAATAATCCTTCAGAACCATAAACCAAAGGTAGATATTGGTATAAGCTCAAAGCTATCTTTTTAGCCAGATTATTTTTAAGGGGAGATCTACTTCTATATTCTTTAGAGAGTTCCTCTAGAACATTGACCGTTTCTTTTATCTCTTCATTTCTTCCTTTTATCAAACCTAACTTTTCTAATACTTTTAATATAGGAAAGAATAAATAGGAAATGGCGGCTCGAGGCTGAATCCCTGATGGTACTTTAATAATAGGAAAGTTATTTTCTATGGATAGAGTTTCGAATTTACCTCCTGAAGTTAAAGCAATAACTCTGGCTTTAACTTTTAGACACTTTTTTAAAGTAGAGAGAGTTTCTTCGGTATTCCCAGAGTAACTTACTGCAAAAACTAAAGAATCTTTATTTACAAACTTAGGGATATCGTAACCGCGAATAACTATTATGGGAATAGGTAATTCGTCAGCCAAATAAGTAGATAGTAAATTCCCTCCTATGGCAGACCCTCCCATCCCCAATACCACAATATTTTTTAATTTCTGGACAGAAATAGGGGATATTTGGGAGGAAATGGAAAATTCTTGGCCTAAACGTAAAGCATCTTTCATCTTCTGAGGAAAATCCTCTAACAACTCTATCATATTGGCCTTATCTAGCACAGAAAAATTTCCCTCTAATATTATCCTTACATTCTCTTTACTTTTTCTTATCTCCTCCATAATCTATCCTGCCCTCCCCTCAATTATTTTTACTTTATGTCTATATTCTCATATTTTATAACATATCACACAACCATCGCATACTCAAGCACAAAAATGACAAATTTAGTGCCAGGCACTTTTTTTGTCTAAAGGTAAAAAAAGGTGCCTGGCACTAAATTTGTCATTT
>NZ_PFKO01000327.1:0-4028 GCF_002784285.1 Candidatus Infernicultor aquiphilus | reverse complement strand
TAATAGCGACACCGAGCTTATCCCCTATCTGAAGGAAAAATCAGGCATTGCCAAATTGGAACATTCTCTTAGAATTTGTGAAGAACATTTGACCTCCTTTTCTCCCGAATCGAGTAAATATCAAGCAGCTCTTGAAAAATATGAAAAAATAACCAACCTCTTTGAACACCAAGGAGGTTATTCTTTTTCTACCCAAGCTCATAAAATTCTTAAAGGTTTAGGCTTCCGAGAAAAAGATTTCACCCGCCGATGTACCGAATTCTCTGGTGGATGGAAGATGCGAATACTTTTAGCTTCCATACTACTTTCCTCTCCTAACTCTCTTCTGCTTGATGAACCTACTAACCATCTGGATTCAGAAAGTTTGGAATGGTTAGAAAATTGGCTGCAAAATTTTTCTGGCAGCATAATATCAGTATCTCATGATCGATACTTCCTGGATAAACTTATGACTCAGATTGCAGAACTAGAGCATCAAAAATTAACCCTTTACCATGGTAATTTTTCCTATTATCTAAAAGAAAAGATAAAACGCCAGGAATTATTAATAAACGAAGCTAAAAATCAGCAAGATAAAATTGCTAAAACTGAATCTTTCATTGAAAGATTCCGCTATAAGAACACCAAAGCAGCACAGGTTCAAAGCAGGATAAAGATGCTCCAAAAAATTAAAACTATCCAAATTCAAAAAGCCGTAAAAAAAGTCACCATACGCTTTCCAGAATGTCCACGAAGCGGGAATAAAGTAGTGGAAGTGGAAAATTTATCTAAGATTTATGATGGTAATAAAGTTTTTAGTAATTTGGATTTTACCCTGCATCGTGGAGAAAAAGTTGCTTTGGTAGGGGTAAACGGGGCAGGAAAATCAACCCTCTCTCGATTAATTAGTAACCGAGAAATGCCTTCCTCTGGCGTAGTGCATCTTGGGCACAAAGTTAATCTGGCTTTCTTTTCTCAGGAAAGCTCACAAAATCTTAATTATCTCCATTCCATCTGGGAGGAAATATCTAACACCTCAAGCCTTATGGCTACAGGAGAAAGAAGAAGTTTACTGGGAGCCTTCCTTTTTTC
Source organism: Candidatus Infernicultor aquiphilus (assembly GCF_002784285.1). Lineage (NCBI taxonomy): Bacteria > Pseudomonadati > Atribacterota > Candidatus Phoenicimicrobiia > Candidatus Pheonicimicrobiales > Candidatus Phoenicimicrobiaceae > Candidatus Infernicultor > Candidatus Infernicultor aquiphilus. The sequence continues at coordinate 2,957 of NZ_PFKO01000327.1, read as the reverse complement.
CGGAGATAATGTTTATAAGTCAATTAATATACTTTCCGGAGGAGAAAAATCCCGTCTGACTTTAGTAAAAATATTGATGCAGGAATCTAATTTCCTGATCCTCGATGAACCTACCAATCATCTGGATATAGCTACTAAGGAATTATTTCAACAAGCCCTGCTGAAATATTCAGGAACAATCTTAATTGTTTCCCATGACCGCTATTTTTTAGACCATCTGATCAACCGGGTAATTGAAATAAGGGATGGTCGGATTTATGATTATCCCGGGAACTATTCCTACTTTATAGAAAAACGAGCTCAATTGTCAGCAGAAATTGATAACCGTGCTTTAACTATTAAAAATACACCATCATCAAAACCAAAAGCAAAAACTTTAGATAAACTAAAAAAACGGGAAGAAGCGGAACAGCGAAACCACCTGTACCGGCAGAATAAAGATATTCTGGAAAAATTAAAATCAATAGAAGAAAAAATAAAAGTCTTAAAAGAAAATAAAACTACCGCAGAAGCTCAATTATGCGACCCGGTGACATTGAAGGATTCTAAAAAAGTACAGATCTTGATGATTGATTTAAAGAGTTATAACCAGGAACTTACCACCCTAACCAAATCCCACGAAGGTTTAACCTTAGAAACCAAACCCCCTCTCCCCTTGGAGGAAGAGGGTTAGGGTGAGGGGGAGCAGAACAGGCGTCTCGCCTGTCTCATTCAAATGTAGGGGTCGGATTTATCCGACCCGTCTTTTCAAGTTTTAATCTCTTAAACTAACTCTTCTCCATTTCATTCCAGGCCATATAGATAGGGATGGCAACTAAAATATCAACAGCCCCAAAAAATCTTCCCATTACTACAATTGCGAATCCTAATACTCCAGTCAAAACAGCAACAATTAAAAAAATCTTTTTAGCTGTATCTTTGTCTCCTTCTTCAAACTTTTTCATCCCTAAAAAATATAGTACAGCACATAAAGCAGCTGCAATTATAAAGCCCATACTATCTCCCAACATAAGAGATAATATCGCTAATGCCCCCAAGCCAGATACTGAAATAATCATGTAAGTCCTGGTATTTAATCCACTTCCACTTGTTATTCTGCCTTTCCCGGGAGAAGAAGTTGAAGAAGAACTTTTTTGTTCCCCTTTCAGATTAAAACCACATGACGGACAAAAAGTTACCTCACCTTCAATTTTTTTACCACAATTTGGACAAAAAGACATTTTTTACCCCTCTTTTCCTCTTGATTATTTTAATTTTGCTCCACAATTCTGGCAGAACTTATCAGCTGCTCCCACAGGCTTACTACAGGAAGGACAAGTATTCGAAGTTGAAGGTTCAGTCTTTTCTAGTGCAGGCTCAGCAACTACCACTCCTAAATATTCCTCTATCTTACTGAATATTCGCTTTGTTTCTCTTGAAGCTTGCCCCCAATCAATAAGAAGTGTTTTCACTTTGGGCTTAATACCAATAGCCACAGTAGTTTCATTAGTATCGGGAACAGATTTTACTTCAATAATTCCTTCTCCTCCGGTAGAAAATATAGTAAACCCCGTAGATATATTGATTATTCCTTCTTTTTCATTTTTGCTGACTATTCCAATTTTAAGATCTTCTAAGGCCTTAGTAATAGCTGAAAAAACTTCAGAAAAACTCTTCTGATAACTTCTCACTTCTTCTCTCTTTTTCGCTGCCATTTTGGCACCTCCATTATTAATAAATTTTTAAATTTAGAAAAATAAAATCCTTCTTGCTCTCCATTTAAAGAGAATGTTAAATTGTTTTAGGCAGGTCTAATATTATATTTACCCGTATCCTATAAATCTTTCAGGTTATTTAAATTATGATTATATCTATAGTTCTACATAAATTTTAAAAATCCTTCTTTTTTAAGAAAATATTTTAAATTAAAGCGTAAATTCTATATTTACATCTTTTTTGCAAATTACTACTATTTATTAGTGTAATACCGCAATTTATCCGTAATATCAAATAGTGTACTTGCAAAAATGTGTAATTAAGATGTAATTTATTACCTACTTCAGCACTTTTCCGCAAGTCCTATTATTTTACAAAACGAGCAAAACCCCTCTTTTTTCAGTAGGGGCGGATTTATCCGCCCCGTCTGAAGATAGGGTAAATAAATCTGTCTTCTCTAAAGAGTAAGACTTATCTAAAAATACATTTGCGAAAACCTTATAATACAAGTGATTTGAAAAATAGGATGCAAAGAAAATGAAGTGAAATGCTTGATTAGATAAATACCTCACTACCAAGAGCGATATTGCGATAGGATTGTTGAATAGGATCTTTCATATTCTGATGTTGAATAATATATTCCCGAATTAAAGTTTAAACCGCGACTTTTAATTTTCTTTCATTTCTAATAACTATTTCTGGGTTTTTATTTTCTTTGGGAATTGGTAATTTTCTTTCTTTTAATAATTTTAAATGCTCTTCTATCCCCCACTTTGCTTGATAAAGGCAATCTTCTATTGAATGGCCGACCCCTGTAAATCCTTCGATATTAGGAGAATAAAAAGTAAAAAAAGTGGGGTCTTTAGTGGCTTCTATTACCAGAGAATATTTTAAATTGATCATATTATAAATTCCTCCCTTGTTTTAGACCAACACTCTTTAAAATAATGGAATATCCGTTTTTTTCTAAAATTCTTACCAACTCACTAAATTTCAAAATTTACTCCTATATTGATACTCATTTTACAATTTCCGGTTCTGAGCTATATTTTCTTAAATTTATTATAAGTTATTTAATTGAGATTATCAATTTTTTTTCTTACCCTCTCTCTCAATGTTGTTATCATCTTTTGCTTGATCTCACTTATTTTATGATTCGTTTTACTTTCTTGTTCAAATCTTTTAGCAGTCTTAGAGACAGTAGAGTAATCCATCTCAAAAAGCTGGCCAATCTAAGCCAAAGAAAATGAAGCGAAATGCTT
>NZ_PFKO01000352.1:6304-10102 GCF_002784285.1 Candidatus Infernicultor aquiphilus | reverse complement strand
ACAAACAGCTTAATAGAAAATTCATTGGGTTTGAAATTGAAGAAAAATATTGCAAAATTGCTCTTGAAAGAGTGAAAAGGATATTGAGATTAGTTATTAAAAAATCTGGGAATATTAGTTTAAAATGAGGAGATAAAAATGGAATGTATTATTAAAGAAAAAAATATTTTATTAATTATTCCTGCAACTAATGATGGGAAATTTAGATTTAAAAAAAGAAAAAATAGATTAGATTTTGGTAAAATTTTTTCGACAAGAGAATGTCCTTTTGATGAACAAACATATTTAGAATGGCAAATAGGTTATGATGTTCCTATTAAGAGTGTTAAAGATGGCAAAAAAGAAACAAAATTAACAAGCAAACATTTTATTGGAAGTAACGGGAAAACAAAATATCCTTATGAATTGTCGGAAATATTTTATAAGGCTATGGAATTAGAATTTATCACTAAAAAAGAAGTTGAAAACTTATTTAATGAAATAGGGGGCTATAAAAGTTTTATAGACGAAAAAGCCATAACCGTCGAACATCATTCACAGATTACTATAAACGGAATAAATTTTGAAGAAACAAGCATTAAGTTGCCAACACTTTTTATGATTGAAACTCTAGATGAAACGCAGATAGAAGTTTCTATTCAAAAACAACAATATGCCTCTGGCGTTCAGCCGATGGTTTATTTTTGCATACCCTTAAAGCGTTTAAAAATTCATCGGATCTTCAAGGTAAATCATCTGTCTCTGGCGATAAACTTGTATATGTTATTAGCAAGGCTAATGTTTTGAATCTTGTATGTATGATGAAAGTGTTTGGAATGGCATCCAAACGACACAATCATGATATTTTCGAAATCCTTAAAATACTTCTTGAAATTATTAATATTAATAGGTGATTATTATGCAAGTTCATTTAGCAGAACATCTACCGAAAAATGAAAGAATCCAATTAGGCAGTTATTATACTCCCGAAAAACTTGTTAAACTAGTTCATCAATTTATAAGGCCCTACATAGAAAACAAGAAAAAAGATGTCATCCTGTTTGATAGTGCTGGGGGCTGTGGGGCATTTTTATTAGACATGAGGCATTATGATTATCGGATAGCAGATTGTGATTTAGAAGCCTGTAAATTTCTCAAGCAACATTTTAGTCTTCATAATATTTTTCATACAAATTCTTTAAAAGGAGGCAATAGAGATAAATATTTAATTCCTTCTTCTGCATTTTTAATAATGATAGGCAATCCACCTTATAATGATACAACATCAGAATTTAAGAACGGCGAGAAAGGACAAAATATATGCGATGAAGATTTATATGATAGAGATATAGGTGTTTCATTTTTAAAGTCATATCATAAACTTAATGCTGATGTCATTTGTGTCTTACATCCGTTATCGTACTTGATAAAAGAGACCAATTTTAAAAGATTAAAAGATTTTAAGGACAATTACAATCTAATAAGAGGTGAGATATTTTCCAGTGCGTTGTTTCATGGAACAGGAAAAGGGAAATTTCCAATATTGGTAGCTCTTTATGAAAAAAATGCAGATGGAATGATATTTGAGGACATTAGAAATTTTAGATTTAATATATTAGATAATGAAAAAACATTTGTTTTATCTAATTTTAAAACTACGGATGGATATATTAATAAATATCCTCCACGTAAAAATGATGTCCAAAAATCTCCTATAGGTTTGTATTATTACACTTTTCGCGATCTTAATTCTTTAAAGAAAAATACCTCTTTTTTTACAAAAGAACATCCTAACGGAATAATGGTAACATTAGAAAATTTTTATAAGTATTCGTATCTTTATTCAGTAAAGAGTCTGTTTAACCCTGAAGATGCGTGGTTATATGGTAATTTGTCTCCCCTTGTCCACATAGAAGATGTAGAGCAAAATAAAAAACTTTATATCGTGTATGCTATTAAAACTAATAAAATATTGAGAGAAATGGACAATTCTATTTTAAAGAAAATTACCAATTATTATAAAATTAAATTTAATAATACAGATAATGTCGATAAGATAGAGAAAACAATTAAAGATAGATTGAGTAAATTAATTGAATGGAATAAATAATAGGTAACCAGAAACAGCAGATAACACAGCATATACGCTTCGGCCTCGCCACATTTTGCTTTCGTGAATACGCCGTGGCAAAATAGGTTCATACTGCGTTTAATAACTACAACTAATTATAAATATCTAAATCATTTTAAAATTTTTAAAGAATAGTAATTTTAAAGATCTAATCTTTTATTGATTATTTAGATAATAAATTGCCTGCTTATATTATTCTCTGACCTTTCGGATACTAAAATATAAGCAGGCAATTTAATTTACTAATTTTTACTCTATAAAAACTAAATTTTATTTAAGTTTTAAAAAAATAGCGGGTTCTTTTACAAATGGCCACCAGCATTAGCATGGTGGGGACTTCAATGAGAACTCCTACCACGGTGGCTAAAGAAGCACCCGAAGATAAACCAAAGAGCATGGTAGAAGTAGCTATGGCTACTTCGAAATGATTACTTGCCCCAATCATGGCAGAAGGAGCGGCGTCTTCATATTTGAGTCTGATTAGTTTTGCCAGTCCATAGGTAAGGAAAAAAATAAGATTAGTTTGAATAAAAAGTGGTATAGCTATCCATAGTATGGTTAGAGGTTTAGTTAAAATAACCTCTCCTTTAAAGGAAAAGAGTAAGATCAGAGTAAATAAAAGAGCGATAATGGATACTGGGGTTAAGAGATGAATAAAATTCTCTTTAAACCATTTTTCTCCTTTCGCCTTGATAATCCACTTTCTGGAATAATAGCCGGCTATTAAAGGTAGGGCAACATAAATAGCAATTGAAAGTACCAGCGCTTGCCAGGGGACTGGTAATCTTCCGACTCCCAGTAAAAATCCACCCAGTGGCCCATAAAGTAAGAGCATGGAGAGAGAGTTTATAGCCACCATAACCAGGGTATGTCCGTCATTGCCTTCTGCCAAATAACTCCAGAGTATCACCATGGCGGTGCAGGGAGCAATGCCTAATAAAATACAGCCGGCCAGGTAACTTCTCCAGAGAGGGATTTGTAGCATTTTTATCCCATTATTTAGAATTACCGTTCCAGCCCCATGCATGGTTCCTACTGCCCAATCCGCCCCCAAAGGAATTTTAACCAAATCGGTAGCATTGATTCCAATAAAATTTTTAAAAAGAACGCCTAAAAAAAAGATTGATATCGCATACATAGTAAAAGGTTTTACCGCCCAATTAGCAAATAAAGTCAGTCCAACTGGTTTAACAGATTTCCCGGCTTTTACTACTTCTCTAAAGTCAATCTTTACCATAATCGGATACATCATAAAAAATAGACAAATAGCAATGGGGATAGAGACAACAGGTGCTTCGTTAACATAAATTGCTAATCCATCAAGATATTTTGCTACCTCGGGAATAATTTTACCGAAAACAATTCCAATACCAATACAAAACAAGACCCATACTGTTAGATATTTTTCAAAAACACTTAAACCTGCTCTTTTTTCTTTAACCATAATTAATATTAATCTCCTTCAAATATTCCAAATTAAATATATTCCACCTAAAATTACTAAAATACCACATATTTTTTTAACTAATACTGCACCTTTAGATCTTTCATTCCAATTTAGATACTTTTGAACCATCCCGGCAAAGGTTCCCGCAAAAACTATTACTGAACAATGACCAATACCATAAGCAAAAAGAAGTGCAGCTCCATAGAAAAATTGTGCAGCTGACAGTTTAAACACAATACCC
>NZ_PFKO01000352.1:4200-6261 GCF_002784285.1 Candidatus Infernicultor aquiphilus | reverse complement strand
TACCAAAAATAAGGCCTAATCCAAAAGCAGCCCACAATCCTTTTTTTTGAAAAGACGGTTGATTAGTTTTTCCCAGAAAAGGTAATTGAATGATTTCTAAAAGATGAAGGCCTATAACAAAAAAAATTATTGCCACGATATAATTTCCATAAGAACCGATATCACCAAGCATACGGCCTAACAGCCCGGTAATAAGACCAATAACGGTAATGGTTGCTAAAATACCCAGAGAAAAAGAAGTTGCCAGCCAAAAAGCTCTTTTGGTTGGCATCTTACCCTGCTCTCCGATAAAGGCTATAATTAAAGGGATACTGGATAAATGGCAGGGGCTTAATAATATACTGAATATTCCCCAGATAAAAGAAGTAGATAAGGCAATAATTGGGTTTAATTGAAGAGAATTGGATAACCATTCGAATATAGTTCTTATCATTACTTAACTCCTTGCATTTGAAGAACCTTCACCAATTCATCTTTAGCAAAAAAACCTAGATGCCTAAAATATTCATTTCCATCTTTATCCAGAAAGACCTGGGTTGGGATTGCTCTTATGTTAAATTTCTTTTTATAAGGTTCACCAAAAACAGTCCGAACATCGTAAAAAATAACTTTTACCTGTCCTTTGTATTCCTCTGCAATTTCTTTCATAATTGGCTGCATCTGATCGCAAGGGATACAACCAACCGATCCAAGCTCTAAAAAGGTTACTTTTATCTCATCGTTCGTAGTCTCTTGCTCCGTTTGAAGGATTTCTTGCGAGTCAGTGGAAGTATTATTAAATAATGCTTTTGAACCAAGTACAACAACTATTAAAATGATAAATATTCCTAAATATATATAAATTTTTTTATTTTTCATTTAATTTCCCTTCATAAAAATTTTTATTATTAATTGGTAAATCTTTAACGATTTTTAATAATTTCCTTGTCTTTACAACAATTATATTCTATTTGGAGAGTCGTATGATTTATTCCAAATTCATTAAATAATATCGAATTGATATTACTCCGTAGCTCTTCGGCTTTACTTAGATTTATATCTTGTCTAACGTCTATATGACCTTCAAAAAGAAATTCTTTATCGTTTGCCTGCCAAATATGAACATGGTGTAAATTATCTACTTCAGGAATTTTTTCTACTACTTCCTTAATCTTTAAAATATTAATCTGTACTGGTGTTTTTTCCATTAAAATATTTATACTTTGTTTTAAAATATCAAATCCCTCTTTTAGAACATAAACGCCTATAATAAAAGTTAAAATAGGGTCGATTATGGTTATATTAAAACAATATATTAATATTCCACCAATGATTACTCCTAAAGAAGAAAGAGAATCTGAAAATAGATGTACGTAAGCTGATCTAATATTTATATTGTCTTTTGAGCCAGACTTTAATAGGAATACAGAAACTGTATTTGCCACAAGTCCAACAAAAGCAACAGTAATCATTATTTTACTTTCTATGTTCTGCGGGTTTTGTATCCTTAAATAAGCTTCTTTAAATAAGAAAAAGGCAATAATGATCAGAAAAGAAGAGTTAAATAAAGCAGCTAAAATTTCTGCTCTTTTGTAACCAAAAGTATTTTTTAAAGTATTTTCTCTTTTGCTTAATCTTAAGGCAATAAAACTTACCATTATTGATATTCCGTCACTAAAATTATGAAGGGCATCTGACAGTAGAGAAAGACTTCCAGATAATAAACCACCTATTACCTCTACCAAAGTAATTATAAAATTTAATACCATAATGATTATTAGATTTTCTTCTCTGAAGTGATGATTCATATGATTAGAGTCCATCTTTCTTTTCTTTTCAATGCTTTTCATTTAGTTTATCTCAATCTATTCCTTTACTCATTTAAAATAATATTTTAAATTCTTATTTATTTTTTTTCTCTTCAATCCATTTAGTAATTTCTTTTTTGCTGGGTACTTTGCCGGCTACTTTAACTTCTCCATTAATAACTAAAGCAGGAGTTAGTATTACTCCATAGTCAATAAATTTATTAAGATCAGTTACTTTGGTGATTTCTGCTGAAACACCAAGTTCTTTAATAGC
>NZ_PFKO01000352.1:0-4182 GCF_002784285.1 Candidatus Infernicultor aquiphilus | reverse complement strand
ATATAATTTCCCCAAAACCAACCACTCAGGGTAGCCAGGATAACCATAGTTACAATATAAACTGAAGCTTTTTTAAGACCAAATATTTTTATTATAGCTAACATATTGGGAAGGCTCATTCCTGGTCCAGTAAGAAGCAGCGCAAGGGCTGGACCTTTTCCCATTCCTAATTTCATTAAAGTATCAACAAATGGTGCTTCAGTCATTGTAGCAAAATAACTTATCGATCCAATAAGGGTAGCTAAAAAAGAAGAGCGTAGAGAATTTCCTCCCAGCCAGTGCTCTATCCATTGTTGGGGGAGAATCTTTCCAATAACTCCCACAATAAATACTCCCATTAAAAGTAAAGGGAAAATTAATTTTACAAACCACCAGGTCTCTTTAAGCCAATTGGAAATCCTATCTTTTTTAATAACAAAGTAAGCATATAAAAAAGTAATAGAGATAGATATGGTAAAAACATAAACCTTATACAAGTAAGGTCCCTTAATAATAAGGTAATTAGGGGAAAGCAAACTAAAGAGAATTAAGAGAAGTAAAATTATATCTTTTCCGGCGATAATTTTTTTATCGTCGTTTCCTCCTTTTTCTCCTGCTATCATTCTTTCTGTTTCTTCTTTGTGGAAAGATAGATACATTACTGTTCCCATAACGAAAGCGGTAACGAAAGCAGTAATAATTCTGGCTCCGGCCATTTCATACCCTATTATAGTTCCAGTATAGATTACTGCTAAAAGATTGGAAGCCGGGGCGACCCATAAGAGAATAAAGGCAGGGGCAATTGCTCCGCCTTTACGATAGATTCCAGCTGAAACCGGAATTACGGTACAGGAGCATACCGCAATAAATATAGAAGAGATTGCTGCTAAGGGGAAAGAAATAATATTTTTCGCTTTTACTCCCAAATATTTAAGGATAATATCACGCGAAGTAAAAGCAATAATTCCACCAGCTAAAAGAAAAGCTGGGATAAGACAGGTTACTACATGCAAAGCAATATATTCTTTTAAGGCTGATAAACCTCCCATTAAAATATCTAATATCATATTTTAAATCCTCCGATTCTTTTTATTTTTCAAACTTTATATATGATGATATTATCATATAAGCATATTATTGTCAATATATTATATATAAAAAATAAAAACATTTCAGCAAAAAGAGGATTTTTATTATTTTTCCCCCCTTTACTTTTTCCCCATTTTCATCAATAATAATATAGAGGATATAATTATCGCACTACAAGGAGGTTACGCTCAATAATTATCAGAGGTTAGTAAGTTATCGTAGTAGCAAGATCAAGCCTTGAAATATATCGCAAATAAATGAGTTAGAAAGCCCGATTTTGAGATAGTGTTATAAATATTGCAAAATAAATCTTCGGAAGGGAGTTGTTTCATATCATGGATAATAAACAAATTAATACCATTGAGGTAACTGTGGATAAGAGCCATATAGTTACTATTGGTGAGAGGCTTTATGGTGAGTCTATAGAGCTTATTCGAGAGTTGATTAATAATTCCTATGATGCCGATGCTACCGAGGTTAAGGTAACTATAAAAGAGGATGAAATAATTGTTGAGGATGATGGTTTAGGGATGGACCTTGATGGTCTGAAACAATATTTTAATATCGGCTCTGCCCAAAAAAGAGAAAACCCCAAATCGCCAAAATTCGCCAGAGACCGCATTGGAGAGTTCGGTATAGGTAAGTTTGCCTCGCTTTCTGCTTGTTCTTGTTTTGAGGTCTGGACAAAAAAGGATGACTTTCAAGCCAAGGTCATTTTTGATAAACAAGAATGGGAGAAGTCCAAAGATACATGGTATATACCTTTAGAAATTGAAGAAGTTGATCATCACCTTAAAGATGGCACTAAGGTTACCTTAAAAGGAGTAACTAAGAAATTTAATCTTAGCGATGTAGAAAAGCGGATTATTGAAAGCGTGCCCATAAGGGCCCCTGATTTTGCGGTTTATCTCAATAGTCATAAGGTAAGTGTCAGATTTATCGCTGGTCATAAGATACCTTTCTTAGAAGGAACAGAATATGGCATAGTTTATGGTGAGATAATTATAAGTTCTCAAATGGAGCAGGACATCTCAGAGGCCGGGATTGCCTGCAAAGTTAAACAAGTTACTATCACTAAAGATTTCTTTGGCCTGGAAAAACTGGTTAAAAATATTGCTCGCATAAGAGGCGAGTTGAATGCAGATTTTTTGCCTATTACTAGTGATAGAACAGGTTTTATAAAGGATACTCCACAATATAAAAAATTTCTTGAGGTGATGGAACGGATTATCGAGAGAGTCAAGCCAGTTTTGGAGGAATTATCAGACTATAAAGAGAATAAGCGTGTTAGAAGAACACTTACCGAAGTATTAGAAAAAGTTAAGAATGCCCTTATCATTAATCCGGATTACTGCCCTGAAGGCTTAATCCCTATAGCAGAGAGTGCTTCTGAAATGGGTGAGCCGGGTTATATCTCGCCAATTAAAGGTAAAGCAGCCTCTCAAGATAAAAAACAAAAAACCGAAATTGAACCAAAGAAGAAACGCAAAAGAAAACCTCAAGTTAAAAAATTAACTTCCACTGCAGTGGTTAAGAAACTAAAATTAGGCCAACAAGGAGTGTGTTGCTGTATCGACCATTTTGGTTCTAATAGTCCAGAGTGCTTTACCGAAAGCACAATTATTTATATAAATCGCGACCATCCCTTATATAAAAAAGAAGTCCAAAAGAAAGATACATATGAGCTACATTTAGCGCGGTTACTTACTCAAGAGATCTGTCTGATGAAAGACCCCCGGAATCCTAGGACAGCCTTTCAAAGACAGAGTAAACTTCTGCGGGATGCTCTGGTAGAGACTCAAGGGAAAGTGGGAATTTGCGAGACTTAGTCTTGAAACCAATTGCTACCGCTTAAGTTATTAACAGCGGATAAAAAGGACCCGCCTTCTATGCTTTATAATAATACTTATTGATGCTGGTAAAAGTCATATGCTTAGAAGGCGAGACTTCTTTTATCCGCAAAACGTTATATGAAACATTTAATTGGTGATTAGGTCACGTCTTAACATTTGAAATTCCAATTTGATAAATCAAATCACTTCCATTTTGTAAAATCAAAAAATGTTGGGAAAAAAAAATATTCAAATCTGCTGGGAATGCGAAGAGTTTGAAACTTTTACTAAATTAGCTTTCCTAAAGCCGATTCATGAGGACGCTCATCTAAAAAATCTATGGAAAATTAAAAAGTAGGGAATCGAAAAATTTGTTAACGGTAAGAGATGTTGGTAAAATAATTAATAGTTAAAGTTGTAGTTATTAAACATAGTGCAAATCTATTTTGAAAAATCAATAATTTGACCTCATGGTTTAATTAAGTGCCAGCAATTTGATGGCAAGGAGGTGATAAGGAATGAGAATGTCTGAAGAGAATATTAAGTTATTTTACAAGTTGTACCCAGCATTGCTATTTTATACTAACAAACAAATAAAAAAAATAAAAGATATATCAACTCTCGAAGAGTTTATAGATTTATCAGGTGAGGAAAAATTAAAAATTAGAAATGCTCTTTGGGATAAAATTAGTTTGATCGATTCCTTTATTGAAGGAAATCCTTTTGAGTTTTCGGTGGAGGAATTAGAAATAATTCAGAGCTGGAAGAATTTGGTTAAGGGGAAGTTCTATTTGATTCGTTATCTCAAGAAACATGCTATCTTTTTTGACGTAAGCGATCACCCTTGTGCTTACGGAGTTGTTGCTCTTAACGATGAATTTGAGAGGATATTAGGCCCGCATCTTCCAATTATACTCGAAATGGTCCTTTTGCCATTTAAAGAGCAGATTACATATGATGGCTTTATAGTACCTTACAGAAGTACTTTTGGTGAAGTTTTCCGTCAGGATATCAATAATATTTATCGGGAAACTAAATCAAAATATGGTATTATTAGCTCTCTTCCATTCTCAATAGAAGAAGCAAAACAAAGTGATGCTGATAGGCTAAAATTTTATATTAGGAACAAACACAATCGTGAAATGTACTGGGAAGGGATAGGAGAATTGATCGATAAAAATTCCAATCTTTTGATACTTTATCATTCAGAAATGTGTAAAATTCACGCTCGAACATATAGAAAACGGTTGCGCGAAATTGGTTTTAGTAATGTGTGGTTTGC
>NZ_PFKO01000077.1:493-4277 GCF_002784285.1 Candidatus Infernicultor aquiphilus | reverse complement strand
CAAATCTTTATTCTTGACAGTTAAGTGTCAAGAATAAAGATTTGACCCCAGCCCACCCAGCCCATTGACCCCAGTAAACAGTAAACAAATAAAATTTTTAAAGGAGAGAAGGAGAGTATGATGAATAAAAAATTAACTAAAGAGGAGCTTTTGGCAAAGGCTAATGAACCGAAGATGTTCGCCATGAAGTATCATCCGTTTTATCGGGGTAAAATAGGTATAGAGATTAAAGCCCCGGTGAGAAGTTACCAAGATTTTGCGATCTGGTATACTCCTGGTGTAGCAGAACCCTGCCTGGACATTCAAAAAAATAAAAATAAGGTATATGAACACACCAATAAAGGAAATTTTGTGGCTGTGGTTACCGATGGGACAAGAGTCCTTGGTTTGGGGGATATAGGGCCTGAAGCAGCTCTTCCGGTAATGGAAGGTAAAGGGATGCTATTTAAATATTTGGGGGGAGTAGATGCATTTCCCATCTGTTTAGATACTAAAGACCCTGAGGAGATAATTACTGCAGTTAAATGGCTTGCTCCCACCTTTGGAGCTATAAACCTGGAAGATATTGCTAAGCCAAAATGTTTTTATATTCTGGAGAGATTACAGAAAGAGTTAGATATTCCGGTCTGGCATGATGATCAGCAAGGAACAGCTCTGGTTACCTTAGCCGGGTTAATTAGTGCCTTGAAGGTGGTGGATAAAAAGATAGAAGATGTCTCCATTACTTTCATTGGCGCAGGGGCAGCAAATATGAACAACTCCAAGTACATAATGTTAGCTGGAGCGAATCCAGAAAAAATGATCATGGTAGATAGTAAAGGGATTCTTCACCAGGGGAGAATAGAATTAAAGAAAGAGCCTACCAAATGGAATATATGTGAGAAGACGAATAAGGAGGGAAGGACGGGTGATATGAAAGAAGCTCTTAAAAAAGCTGATGTTTGTATTGCTTTATCCAAGTCTGGTCCCGGTACAATAAAGAAAGAGGAAATTGCTGGTATGGCTAAGGATGCCATTGTTTTTGTCTGTGCTAATCCTATTCCTGAAATATGGCCCTGGGAAGCAAAAGAAGCCGGAGCAAGAATTGTAGCTACCGGTCGTTCCGATTTTCCTAATCAGGTGAATAATTCTCTTGGATTTCCTGCTATGTTTAGGGGCGCTTTGGATGTGGGCGCAAGAAGTATAACCGATGAAATGTGTATTACTGCCGCAAGGGCTATATCTAATTATGCAGAAGGAAGGGGATTGAATGAAGAATATATAATCCCCACTATGGGAGAAACAGAGATGTTTATTCAGGAAGCGGTAGCCGTAGGCTTGAAGGCTATAGAGCAGGGAGTAGCCAGAATAAAGAGGAGTAAGGAGGAGTTAAGAGAACTTGCTTCTTCAGCTATAAAAAAGTCCCAGGGGATTACTAAACTTCATATGGAAAAAGGTTTTATTCAGCTTCCTCCAGAATAAAAAACTGTCCAATGGGGAAAAGGAGATAGATAAATGCGTAAGATAGAGACCGAAAGAATTAAAAAGAAGGTTAAGGAGCTATTTTTAAGAGCAAATTACCATATCGGAGAAGATGTTTTAACCGCGCTAAAAGAAGCACGAGAAAGGGAGGTTTCAGAGATTGGTTGTTCAGTGCTGGATATGTTAATCGAGAATTACAAAATAGCTTCCGAGGAAGAGATTGCTATCTGCCAGGATACCGGTTTGGCTGTTTTATATGTGGAGCTAGGTCAGGAGGTTTATATCCTGGGGGGAAATTTCCGGGAGGCAGTTAATGAAGGAGTTAAGGAAGCTTATAGGGAAGGATATTTAAGGAAATCTATGGTAGATGACCCGGTATTTGCCCGAAAAAATACGGGAACGAATACCCCAGCGATTATATATACCGATATTGTTCCTGGAGATAAGATTAAATTTATGGTTACTCCTAAGGGATTTGGCAGTGAGAATATGAGTGCCTTAGCTATGATGAAACCTGCTGATGGACCAGAAGGAATTAAAAAATTTGTAGTAGATACTATAAAGAAGGCTGGTCCTAACCCTTGCCCACCCACTATCGTAGGTGTAGGTATCGGGGGGACTGCAGATAAGGCTTTGGTTATCGCTAAAAAGGCACTTTTTCGTAAAATTGGAGAATACCATCAGGATGAACGATACGCCCAGATGGAAAAGGAGATTTTAGAACAAATAAACAATTTAGGAATTGGACCTGCGGGATTAGGCGGAAGAACTACAGCCTTGGCAGTAAATATTGAATATACTCCTACACACATTGCTGGTATGCCGGTAGCGGTGAATGTTTGCTGTCACGCAGCTCGTCATGCAGAAGGGATTTTGTAAAGGAGGATGAGAAATGGCAAAAATTGTAAAGATTGTTACTCCGTTAACGGATGAGGTGGTTTCTAATTTAAAAGCGGGGGATAGGGTAAGTATTACCGGGTATATCTACACCGGTAGAGATGCAGCACATAAACGGTTATTCTCTCTTCTACAGAAAGGAGAGAAGTTACCCCTGGAGATTAAGAATCAGATTATTTACTATGTTGGTCCAGCTCCTGCTAAGCCTGGTTATGCTTGCGGTTCTGCCGGTCCAACTACCAGTTATCGCATGGATCCCTATACTCCAGCACTCCTCGATAAAGGACTTAAGGGGATGATTGGTAAAGGACTTCGTTCTAAGGAAGTAATTGAGAGTATGAAAAAGAATAACGCAGTTTATTTTCACGCTGTTGGTGGGGCGGCAGCTCTCATTGCTAAAAGCATAAAAAAATCAGAGGTTGTAGCTTATGAAGATTTAGGTGCAGAGGCTATTCACCGTTACTACGTGGAAGATTTTCCAGTAATTGTAGTGATAGATGCGGCAGGAAATAATTTTTATGAGACGGAACCGCCCAAGTACGCTAAATAAATTTGTAAAATAGTCTAATAAGGAGCAATAGGTAATCTTCCCTGAAAGAAAAAAAACAAAAACCTAGGATTAGAGGGGGGAAAAGGGACTTTTAGAAAAACTAACTATTAGGAACTATTACAATAAGGAGGAAAAAATGACTAAAGTAGAAGATTATGATATGCCTGAGGAGCTCTATTATCACCAAGAACATATGTGGGCAAAAGTGGAAGGAGATAAAGTTAAAGTGGGTTTAAGCGATTTTTCTCAGAAACTTGCCGGGGAGATAAGTTATATTGAAATGCCTGAAGAAGGAGGCCAGGTAAATCAGGATAAAGTGGTGGGTAGGTATGAGACCGGAAAATGGTTAGGCAAGATATATGCCCCCGTTTCTGGTGAGGTAATCAGTATCAATGAAGACGCTGAGGATGACCCTACCCTGATCAATAAGGACCCTTATGGTGAGGGATGGATTTTTGAGATGAAGATGAGCGACTCTGCCGAGCTGGCTAATTTAATGAAGGGAGAAAAAGCGGTGGAGTGGTTAAAGGGAGAAATAGCCAAACATGCCAAGGAGAAAAAATAAGTAATGTATCTATTTAATTTAGATAAACTTCCCGGGCAGCAATCTATGCTTTTTTTCCATCTTCTGGCCCGGATGGGAATAGAAGCTTTAGTGTTGGTTTCTCCGAAAATTCCTTTAGCCAGCATAGGATATTTTCAAAATGCGGAAGAAGAAGCAGACCTCCAATTTTGCAAAAAGGCAAATATTCCGGTGATGAGGAGAGAAGTAGGAGGAGGCTCTACCTATCTGGATGAAAACCAGATATTTCATCAAGTAATCATCAGGAGAGACCATCCCCTATTCTCTCGAAAGATAAGTGAAAATTATGAGAG
>NZ_PFKO01000077.1:0-307 GCF_002784285.1 Candidatus Infernicultor aquiphilus | reverse complement strand
ATTAAAAGTGCCGGAGGAAAAATTTAGAGATAAAATATATAAAAGTATGCAAGATAATTTAACTACTATGAAGAAAGAGCTGGGGGAGATTCCTCCTCGAGAAGAGATTAAATCTGTTTTAATTGAGAAATTTGAGAAACTTTTTGGAAAGCTGGAGCCGGCGTATCTCGCTCCCCCAATGATTAAAGAAATGGAAAAGTTGGAAAAAGAATTTACTTCCCCGGCTTTTCTTTTTAAAAAGACACCAAGAATACCCAAGGGTGTAAAGATAAGGGAAGGAGTGGAGATTATTTACGGGATACACAAA
>NZ_PFKO01000305.1:518-4355 GCF_002784285.1 Candidatus Infernicultor aquiphilus | reverse complement strand
CGAGAGATGTAGGGAATGAAAATTATGTCAATAGTCAGTGAAAATGTCACCTTTAAGGCCAAAAAATGATAATAAAACCGGAAAGAAACAAAAAACCTGGTTAGCCTTCTCTAAAGGCGGATTAGTTTAAATCAAGTTAACTTATACTATTAAGGAATCTGCCAAGGGAAAAGGGTATCCCCTTGCAAAAGTGCACCCCTGGCAGATATACTATCTACTCCCAACCTTGGGGATCATAGATGGCGGCAACGAGTTCCCTATCACTTTCTTCATAAGTAAAGTTAGGCCTTACCCCACTATTTTTCCAGGGATGGTCATCTTTAACCTTTATAGGCTTTATAGACCTTTTAGCTCTATCTTCCTTAGGTATAACTTTAGCAGGTCTAACCGCCTTTCTTACTTCGTAAACACCACCCTTATATTCTGCCCGCATACCGAATCTAGGGCTAGTTAATACGGTAATGGCAGCTTTATTAGGTATGGGTACTACCTGGTTATTTTTACTTAACTGGTAGGTTTGTCCTCCAAAAGAGAAAGTAGAACCCTGGCTGGCTTTCCGAGCCTCTTTCCTACACAGGATATAATCTATATTAATATGTTCCTCTAAAAGCCGGTAAGCAGACTGTGGCTCTCGGGGGACTACCGCAAAACGGGCATTGAACCTTTGGATAAATCCCGGAAGAAAGGCATTTGCTTCTTTTAGGGACTTAATAGCGAAAAGACGTAGCTCTAAGACCAATCGATCCTGCAAGGTTCCCCAGAGCCTTTCGATACGACCTTTAGCCTGGGGAGAGTAGGCATAAACTATCCCCACGGAAAGCTCCTGCATGGCCCTACTAAACTGGGTATAGGCTAAGGCCTTACCTTCGAATTCATCATAAATGGTAAGCTTAGCATTACTGGGTGTCTTAAATATAATATGCCGGTCCACATAAACACTAACTGGCAGACCATATTTTAAAATGGTCTGCCTCTGCAAAGAACATTTTATACCGGGTATCCATTCATAAGGAGAGGCATCCATTTGCAGTAAAAGCCCTTCTTGAGGCTTACGTTCTCTGCTGCGGTGAGGTTTTGGTGGTTTATGTTTTCTGGAACTTTTGATACCTTTAGCTTTAAGGACTCTGGATACAGAAGACTGACTAATAGTAATACCTTCATCTTCTTCTAAAAGTTCTGCAAGATGGGCATAGTTTGCGCCTTTATATTTAGAAAGAGCAAGAAAAACAATTTGGTCTCTTATCTTACCAGGGATGGTATGCTTAGGTTTACGGCCTCTATTTTTGTGGATAACAAACACCTCGCCTTCTTTTTTAACACCTGCCTTTAGACGTTTTATCTGGCGTTCGCTAAGGCTTAAAACCTCTGCAGCATCTCTACTGGTCATCTTACCCTCAATTAGGGATTTGATGACATAAACTCTGGTTAATTTTTTTTGGTCATTAGATATCTCACCTTTTCCATAGTGACATTATTACTGATTAATTTTAAGGTGACAATATCACAGATTAATAATAGTAGGGAATGAAAATTGTTTTTAGTTTTTTAAATTTGTGGTATAATATAGACGTCAAAGTAAAAAAGAAAAGCTAATAAATCTTCTGATAGGACCGAAATATCGGGGAGGAAATTCAACCAGTATGGGGGAATAAAAGAAATGAAGACATTGATTTATCAGAAAAAAATCTTAGAGGAAGTTAAAGATTTGCCAGATAAGCAGATATCTAATCTCCTTAAAATTATTCGTATTTTTAAGAATTCTATTATTCAGCAAAGAAAAGAGAATGTAGGGTTAAAGAAGGAATTTAGAGAATGGGATAAACTTAGCGACGAGGCATTTGTTGATTTTGAAAGGAAATTATAGTGAAGATAGGCGATGTTTATCTTGTTGAAATTCCTACTGATGGTGGACATGAACAGGCGGGTTTAAGGCCCGCGTTAATAGTTCAATCGGAAGAGAAGATAAATGAATTACCAACTGTCTTAATAGTCCCCTTGACTTCAAAAACAAAAGCAACTATCTTCCCTTTTACTTTCCTGATAGAACCCAATCAATCAAATAATCTTTCATCATCTTCTGTCGCTTTAGTCTTCCAGTTAAGAGCAATTGATAAAAGACGTTTAAAACATAAAATTGGGAAGTTAGAAAAAAGAATGATACTTCACATGAAACAAATACTGAAGGAAATTATGGAGTTGAATACAAAATAGAGAAATAAAATACGTTAGTTTTTTGTTTTCTAACAGATAGAAAAGTAAAAAGGGGACAGGTAACTTTTTTATAATTAAAATTAGCCAGTCCCCTTTTTATTTTTTAACAGGGCGGACCCTGTGTAAATAAGAAAATTTAACGAGATGGACTCAACCTTACTTTCATTCTGGCTAATTCTTTCTGCACCTCCGAGAAACGCAGGGAATGAAGATAACTTAATGTCACATAAAACTATAATTCGAAAAGTTGACAATACACCAAAAATAGTGTATATTTTTTCTTTAGTAAGAGAATTATTATCACCCATGGTTTTTTAAAGAAGACTGATAGGATTCCTGAGGGCGAGATTGAAAGAGCAGAGCGAATAATGCAAGATTTTTTACAAAGAAGCAAAGGAGGTTGATGTAATTATGGAAGACACAATAAAATTTAAAGATTATTTAAAGGAAGAATTAAAGGATCCAGAATTTCGCGAAGCGTTTGATGAAGAAGAGGTTTATGCCTCTTTGGCCATTCAGATAGCTAAGATTAGACAAAAGAAAAAGTTAACTCAAAAGGAATTAGCTAAACGATTACATACTACTCAGCAAACAATATCCCGATTAGAAAATATTTATAACAAAAGTTATTCTCTACAAACATTGATTAAACTTGCGCGTATATTAGATAAACGAGTTAGTGTAAAATTTAGTGGGGTAGTAAGAAAAAATAAAGAACAACAGCCGTAGTAGTAAAGTGCCCAGTCCCCCTTTTATTTGCTGGTTTTTCTATCCCAACTAAATATGGACGTGTTGGAAGAGCCAAGGTATATGATTTCAAGCAGAGACGACACCACAAATATTATGAGCAGAGAAGAGTTGAAGTATTCTATATTATCGAGAAAGATATGATAATAACGGTGACCGTTTATGTATTTTATAGAAAATGGGAGGAGGGATATAATGTGGGATTTTTTATTTTTTCGTAAAGTTATAGAGCAGATAATAATTTCTCCCGGGTTTTTCTTGCTTTTAATTTTATTAGTATATCTTTTGTTAGTTTTAAAAAAGAAAAAGATGGCTCACCTATTAATATTTTTCTTTTTTATTTCCTTTTATCTTTTAAGTACTTGGCCCGGAGAATATCTTTTAGTTAGAACCCTGGAGGATGATTACTCTCCCTATTCTTTTGAACAATTAAGTAAAGAGGAGATAGGGGATACGGTAATGGTGATTCTATCGGGAGGTATGGTCCTGGGTTCTCCAGCAGCAGGCGATGAGGGAGCAGAAATTGGAGAGACTACCCTGGCTAGACTTTATGGGGGATATAAAATTTATCAAAAATTAGGTTGTGATATTTGCCTAAGTGGAGGTAGTAGCCCAGGCAGGAGTAATGAATTGCCTATTGCCAAGGTGATGAAAGAGGTGCTTCTTTCCTGGGGAATAGATAAAGAGAAAATAATAATGGAAGATTTGTCTAAAACTACTTGGGAGAATGCGAAATATTCTTTAAAGAGATTAGAAGAAGAAGGTTATCAAAGGATTATTTTAGTTACCAGTGCTCTACATATGAGGCGTTCAGTAAAAAGTTTTGAGAGGGGAGAGATTAAGATAATTCCTGCCCCAGTTAATTATATTTTAGGAAAA
>NZ_PFKO01000305.1:0-485 GCF_002784285.1 Candidatus Infernicultor aquiphilus | reverse complement strand
GCAGGGGCATTAAATAATAATTTTTATGCTATACACGAATGGATAGGTTTGATATATTATGGTTTAGGTTTTAGGTGAAGTGTGGGGCAAACTCTTAAGTGAATTGAAAAAATATAGCGAGCGGTTTTGGTAAGCTGGTTTAAAAATATAATAGGATATGAGATAGTAAAAAATGATAACCGGTTTATAGGAAGATATTTGGGTATAAGGAAGGGGAGTTTCCGGTTACTTTAGGATGTGGCGGGAAGAACAATTACCTTGCCGTTTTTTAATAACTTAAAGGAAGAGCAGATAGATTATGTGGTGGAGAAGTTGAAAGAGGGAATCGAAAACAGTATATAGTCGATAGTATTTAGTATATAGTAAAAACAAAGAAAAAACAGTATCGAGTATCGGGTATCGAGTATATAGTGAAGAAAGGAAAAGAAAAGAAACTAATGTATTCATTTGCTTGACAAATGCTCAAGAATTAATTAGAATATTTA
>NZ_PFKO01000057.1:0-17826 GCF_002784285.1 Candidatus Infernicultor aquiphilus | reverse complement strand
TTCCGGAACCTGGCGGACCAATCATTATAACATTATGACCCCCAGCTGCTGCTACTTCTAAAGCCCTTTTGGCATGTTCCTGACCTTTGACCTCAGCAAAATCTATTTGGTTATCATTACTATGGGTGAAGATATCGTCGGTGTTAACTAATACTGGTTCTAGAGAAATTTTTCCATTTAAAAATTCAACTACCTCGTAAAGTGAGCCAGTAGTGAATACATCTAATTGTTTAATGATTCCTGCCTCTTTTGCATTTGCTGGTGGGACTATTAATTTCTTTTTACCTAATTTTTTAGCCGTTAAGGCAATAGGAAGTACTCCACTCACTGGTTTAATGCTTCCATCTAAAGATAATTCACCTATAATTAGATAATTATCTAATAGATTTGAATTAATTTGTCCACTGGCAGCTAAGATACCTAAAGCAATGGGTAAATCAAAAACAGGACCCTCTTTTTTGATATCTGCTGGAGCAAGATTTACGGTGATTCTTTGTAAAGGAAATTCAAATTCAGAATTTTTTATAGCAGAACGAACTCTTTCTCGAGATTCTTGAACTGCTGTATCAGGTAATCCTACAATATTGAATAAAGGTAATCCTGGATGAATATCAACCTCGACTTCTACTATAAAAGCATCTACTCCAAATATGGTCGCACTGTATAGTTTAGATAACAAAAAAACACCTACTTTTATCGTATATATTATTAATTAAAAGGATTATTATTACTATCCAGATAGAAGGCATTCTTAATATGTTTTATATCTTTTATAGTTTTAGAGTTAGAGATCTTAATCAATATTACATCAAATCGAGAATTTATTTGCCAAAGATGGTATTTAGCTAAATAATTTAAAGCATTTTTAATTATTTTTTTTTGCTTAATAAAATTTACTGCTTCTCCAGGATAGCCAAATTTGTCAGAGCATCTAGTTTTAACTTCAACAAAGATAATATTATTCTTGTATTCACTAATAATATCTATTTCACCTAAAAAAGTACGGTAGTTTATTTCTCTAATTCTATATCCCTTTGCTTTTAAATATTTAGAAGCTGCTTCTTCACCGATTTTCCCTATATTGCTCATTTTTAAATAATAAATCCTAACCCATTTCTAATCTATCATTATAGCTATATCGTAATTACCCGATTATAAGATTTTCTATGTATTTCTACAAAACCATATTTTTTTAATGCTTTTATATGTTCTTCTGTTCCATAACCTTTATTTTTTTTAAAATAATATTGGGGATATTTTTGGTCGTATTTAATCATTATATTGTCTCTATAAACCTTAGCAATTATGGAAGCAGCAGCAATTGATATACTTTTATCTTCTCCTTTAATCAGTGGTAATTGGAAAATTTTTAGATGAGGAATTTTAAAGCCATCTACTAATAAATAATCAGGCACTTTTCTCAAATTTAAAACAGCTTTTTTCATTGCCAAGAAAGAAGCTTGAGCAATATTTATTCTATCAATGATTTCAGCTTCTACAATTCCAATCCCTATATCTTTCGCTTTATTTAAGATAGAATAATATAATTCGGTTCTTTTTTTCGAAGTTAATTTTTTAGAATCCTTGATATAAGGAATAAATAATTGACTGGGCAAAATTACTGCAGCAGCAACTACTGGTCCAGCTAATGAACCTCTGCCTGCTTCATCTATACCAGCAATCAGAGAATAACCTTTATTTATTAATCTATTTTCATAGCTATAAAGATTATAAACCCTTATTATCTCTGAATATAGTTTTTCTATTTTCTTCTGGTAATTATAAATAATTGATTCTGTTCTTTTTATTGTTCTATTCTTCCTTGTCTTGAATTATATTTCATGATCTTTTTTCTTTAACTGTGCTGCTCTTTCCGACTCTATTTCTCAGGTAATATAATTTTGCTCTTCTGGTTTTTCCTTTTTTTAAAACTACTATTTTTGCAATATTTGGTGAATGTAGTTGAAATATTTTTTCTACCCCAACACCTTTAGATACTTTTCTTACTGTAAATGTTTCCTTACTTCCACTATGTTTTTTAGCTATTACTATTCCTTTAAAAATCTGTACACGTTCTTTTGTACCTTCAATAATTTTTTGATATATTTCTACTGTATCACCAGGTGCAAATACGCTATTTTCTTTTTTTAACTGTTCTTCTTCCAATTGTTTAATGTAATCTGGCATATCATATCTTCCTTCCTAGTTATTTTTCAAGATATTCAAGGGGAATTCTTCCCCTTGAATATCTTGTCTTTAATATTCTTCATAATAATAAATCATATTCCTTATTTAAGGTATAGGAATTATTAAAATTCCTATACCTTAAATAATTATACTTTCCATATAAGTACTAATCTTCTTTTAAATTATTCTCTATTTCTTTGAGTAAACCTATTTCAGCTTTAGACAATTTTTTATTTACAAAAATTTCAGGCCTTCTAATTAAAGTTCTTAAAAAAGACTGCTTTTCTCTCCATTTCTCAATTTCTTTGTGGTTTCCTGAGAGTAATATTTCGGGAACTTTTAATCCTTTATACTGATCTGGTCTAGTATAATGTGGAAAATCAAGGGATCCATTATAAAAAGAATCATTAATCATAGATTCTTCTTTCCCTAAAACTCCAGGAATCATTCTAGATATTACATCTACCATCAACATAGCTGGTAATTCTCCCCCAGTAACCACAAAATTACCAATGGATATTTCTTCTGACTTTAGAAACTGAGGTATTCGTTCATCTATACCTTCATATCGACCACAAATAATTAATAATCTTTTTTCTTTCGATAATTTTTTAGCCATTTCTTGGTTAAATATCTTTCCTTGTGCAGAAGTAATTATAATCTTTAAAGGTAAAGAAAGTTCATTATTTTTTTTTATCATTTCCACAGCATCACAAATTGGTTGAGGTTTTAAAACCATGCCAGGTCCTCCACCATAAGAGTAATCATCTACAGTTTTATGTTTATCTATGGCAAAATCCCTAAGGTCAATTAGATTTATTTTTATTAAACCTTTTTCTTGAGCTCTCTTTAATATACTTTCGGAAAAAGGACCTATAAACATATTCGGAAAAATAGTTAATATATTAATTTCTAAATAATTATTGGTCATATTAATCCATCCAATACCTTTATAGTAATTCTCTTTTTTTGTAAATCAATATTCTTTACCACTTCTCGAATAGCTGGTATAAATAGTTCTCTTTTATCCTTATTTTTAACTATATATACATCATTACTTCCGGTGCTTATTATATTTTCTACTTTTCCTAGAAAATCATCTTTATCAGTGTATACTTCGAGACCAATTATTTCAAATATAAAATAAGTATCTTTTGATAATTTTATAGCATTTATTTTTTCAACTTCCAGAAAAGAACCCACTATCATTTTGGCTTTTTCAATACTTTCTATTTCTGCTAATTTTAAAATAATGGTATTTTTATTAATCCTTAGTTTATTTATTTTTAATATTTTTCTATTATTACCCTTTCTTATAAAAACACTGTTTAATTCCTTAAATCTATTGGCTGAATTAGTAAAAGGAATAACTTTTATTTCTCCTTTATTTCCTTGGGTAGAAATCACCTTACCAATTATAATAAATTCCTCATTCAATAAAATTACTCCCTTAGGTATAAAAAAATTTAATTAATAATTTCGATAATTACTCGCTTATTATCTTTTTGTGCTGCTGCATTTATAATAGTTCTAATTGATTTTATATTTCTACCTTGCCTTCCAATTACCTTGCCTAGATCATCAGGGTCAACTTTTACTTCAAATATCAATGTCTTTTCACCAACAACTTGGCTTATCTCTATTTTATCTGGTTTATCTACTATACCTTTTATTATTAATTCAATAAGTTCTTTCAAGGTTATCTCCTAATAATTTTATCTATTTTTTTGATATTCCTTCTTTCTTAAATAAATTTTTAACCGTCTCTGAAAGTTGAGCACCTTTTTCAATCCATTTTAAACTTGCTTCTTTATCAACTTTAAAAATATACGGGTCAGAAATTGGTTGGTAATATCCTAACTGTTCAATAAATCTTCCATCACGGGGCTTCCTCGAATCAATTACTACTACTTTGTAGGAAGGTTTCTTCTTACCACCTTCTCTTCTAAGTTTAATTTTTACTGACATTTGTTTTTCCTCCATTCTATTATTTACATTTTTTATTCCTTATCTTTTGTGGGCACGATGCATCGTGCCCCTACTTCATTTTTTTATAATTATACTTTGTATTCTTTTTTCTTTACACAATGCTAATGACTATTCACTATTCGCTAACGACTAATTTAATTAAAAGATAAATTTTTTATTTTTGAGCCTTTTTTAAATACCTCTTTTATTTGATAAAACTGTTTTAACAATCTATTTACTTCAAATATTTGTGTTCCACTCCCTCTAGCTATTCTTTTCCTTCTACTTCCGTTAATTAGATAAGGGTTTTCTCTTTCTTCAATAGTCATAGAACTTATAATGGCTTCAATTTTTATTAATTCACTATCTTTATTTTCTAATTTTTCAAGATTTATATTATTTTTTATATTACTAAATCCTGGAATCATATCCATAATCTGATTTATGGAACCAATATTTTTCATTTTTTTTAATTGAAAATAAAAATCATTTAAATCATAATTATGATTCTTTATTTTTTTATCTATTTTTTTTAATTCATTTTCATTATAAACGTTTTCGACTTTTTCTATTAGAGTTAATACATCACCCATTCCTAATATCCGGGAAGCCATTCTTTCTGGGTAAAAAACTTGAAAATTGTTAACCTTTTCACCTATTCCAATAAATTTAATAGGTACTCCTAATACTTTTTTTAAAGATAAGGCAACTCCTCCTCGAGCATCACCATCCAATTTAGTTAAAACAATACCATTTACTTTGATTTTATCACAAAATACTTTAGCTGAATTTATGGCATCTTGTCCAGACATCGCATCAACTATTAATAGTTTTTCTTGAAGGAGAATACTTTTATTAATTTCTTGTAATTCATTCATCAATTTTTCATCTAGATGCAATCTTCCAGCTGTATCAACAATTAATATATCGTAATTCATTTTTAATGAATACTTTATTGCTGCTTGAATAATATTTACTGCATTTTCAGTTTTTCCCATAGAAAAAACTGGTAGATTACATTTTTCACTTAATGCTTGCAATTGTTCAACAGCTGCGGGTCTATATACATCAGTTGCTATTAAAAGTGGCTGGTGGCCCTTTTCCCTTAAATAATAAGCTAATTTTACACTTGTACTTGTTTTACCACTCCCCTGTAATCCTACTAACAATATTATGGTAGGAGGGATAGAATTTATTTTTATATCACTTTGCGTAGAACCTAATATTTTGGTTATCTCTTTATTTACAATTTTTATAATTTGTTGAGTAGGTGTTAAACTTTCGGATATTTTTTCCTGTTGTATCTCATTATATAAACTATCCATAAATTCTTTTACTACTTTATAATTTACATCAGCTTCTAGTAAGGCAATACGAATATCATGAAGACAATTTTTTATATCATTTTCATTTAATTTTCCCTTATTTCTGATTTTATTAAATATGGTTTGAAATTTATTAGTTAAATTAACAAACATAAAAAAACTCCTCTTAATATTAGTAGTTCATCTATTCATATCTATTCGGTTAAAATGCCTTTATAAGTATATAGAAAATCATCTTTAGTGTCAATCAAGAAGAGCTTCAATAAATTTATTCGTCTCAAAATCGTATAAATTATTTAATTTTTCTCCCCAACTAATTAGTTTAACCGGGATATTTAATTCTTTCTTTATGGCAATTACTATCCCCCCTTTGGCTGTTCCATCCATTTTAGTAAGAACAATTCCGGTTACCCCTAAAGATTTTTTAAAAGATTTTGCTTGCTCTATAGTATTTTGCCCCATCGTAGCATCTATTGTTTGCAATATCTCTAAAGAAAAATTATCGGCCTCTTTTTGAATTACTCTTTTTACTTTTTCTAATTCATTCATTAAATTTATTTTGGTATGAAGTCGACCAGCAGTATCAATGAGAATTATATTTTTCCCCCTGGCCTTAGCTGCATTGATACCATCATATACTACGGAAGCTGGATCAGCACCTTCTTTGGTATTTATCATCTCCACTCCTGCTTGATCAGCTAAAATCTTCAGTTGCTGTATTGCTGCTGCCCTAAATGTATCTGCAGGAACTAATAAAATATTTTCATTTTTATTTTTTAGTCTATAAGCAATCTTTCCCGTTACCGAAGTTTTTCCTGAACCATTTACTCCCACTATCATTATTATATTTAATCCATTTTTTATAATATTAATTTCTGAAGGGGGTGAATTTAAAATATTTATCAAGAAATATTTTAGTTTTTCTTTAAAAAAAATAAAGTCATTTTCTTGGTATTCTCTCAAATCAATTTTATTAAATTTACTTATTATCTCTAAGGTAGCAGAGGTCCCTAAATCAGATAAAATTAATAATTCCTCTAATCTCTCTAAAAAATCTGATTTATTTTGTGAATGGCTAAATATAAAATTTAATTTATTAACTAATTCTTCTCTCGATTTACTTAGTCCTTTTTTAAATTGATACAATATATTACTAAAATTCATTATTTTTCGACATTTCCTTTTATTTATTTTAAAATTTCACTGAAACTAATTTGGAAATACCTGATTCTTCCATCGTTATACCATATAATGTATCCGCTGCTTCCATTGTACTTTTCTGATGAGTAATAATAATCAATTGCGACTTATTTAAATCCTCTCCTTTTAACAGAGAGGCAAGTTTTTCAGCATTTATTTCGTCTAAGGATGTATCTATTTCATCAAAAAAGCAAAAAGGACTAGGATTTACTTTCCATAAGGCAAATAAAAGTGCTATAGCAGTTAATGCTTTTTCGCCAGAAGATAGTAATTCAATATTTTGCATTTTCTTCTCCGGAGGATGAGCAATTATATCTATCTCTGATTGTAAAATATTTTTATTGAAATTAAGAATTAAATCTCCTTCTCCGCCAGAAAATATTTTCTTGAATATTTCATTAAAATATAATCTTACTCTATTGAATGTTTCTTTAAATCTTTCCATAGCAATTTGGTCTATTTCTGAAATTAATATTTTCAAATATTTTTTTGCCTCACCTATTTTGTTATATTTTTCACTTAACAAATTATAGCGCTGCAATTGATTATTATATTTACTTTCGGCATCAAAATTTATTTGACCCATTTTTAATATATCTTCCCTTAAAATATCTACCTGTTGGTTAGCTTCTTTTTGGGAAGTGGATACATTTTTATAGAATTGCAATTTTTCCAGGGGTAAATTGTAATTTTTATTTACTTCTTTTTCTAGATTATCGTATTTTTCTTGATATTGAACTTTTAATATTTCTTCTTTATGCTGTTTATCCTTAATTAGTTCATTCAGTTTCTGTTGGTTATTTTTTTCTGGTAAGGTACTTTTTAATAAATTAGATTTATTTTGTACGGTTATTTTTATCTGTTCTATTTTTTTTAGACTTAAAGTATTACTTTTGCTTTGATTATCTATTTGTACACTAAATTCTTCTATATTTTTTGACATTTTAATTAGGTTTTTGGTATATTCTTCTATAAGATTTTTCTTTTCTTCCCATTCGAGTAGATATTCATTCTTATAAGAAGAAACATCTTCTTTTTTTTCACTTAGGTTAATTAATTTTTCTTTATTTATTAAAATAAGGCTTTTTACATCATTAATATTTTTTATAATATTGTTTATATGATTATCTCTTTTATTAATAATTATACTAATATTTTGCATCAGATTTTTAATATTTATTTTATATTCAGAAATAGTATTATGATCTTTTTTAAAGGTATAACACTTCTTAAGAATATTTCTTTTTTCTTCTAAAATATTTTTTTCCTCATTTAAAATATCTTTTAAATTATCTTTCAATTTATGGATAGCCAATACTATTTCATTCAAATTGTTTATACTATCAGCATTTTCTTTTTCATTTTGTTGTAATAACTTTTTAATTTTATTATTTTCTTCTAACCAAGAATTATAAATATTATTATATTTTTCTATATAATTTTTATTTTTTATAATTTGAGTATGGAGATCTTCTATCTCTTCATCTAATTTTTTGATCTCTTTTTCTAGATAGAAAATATTTTCTTGACCATTCATCGAATTTAAGTAAATACTTACTGATCCATCCAAATCTATTACCATACCGTCTAAGGAAATTATTTTATAAATCCCTAAATATTCTTTAGAAAAATTAAGAGCGCTCTGGATATCTTTAACTATTAAAACGTGGCCTAATAAAACTTTAAATAGTTCTTGATATTCTTGAGAATAAGTTATTATTTGATCAGCAAAACCATAAATATTTTCATCGCTAATTTTTATTTGGTTATTAGAAAATATTTTTGTCTTTTTTATTAAATCTAATGAAATTAGCTTAATTTCATTTAATTCATTTTTGGATAATAAACTGATAATATTAAGGGCTGTAGATATATTACTTACTACAATAGAGTTTAAGCTCTCCTTTAAAGCAATCTCTATTACTTTCTCGTATTTAGAGGGTATCTGATCAATAATTTTTATAAGTTTCTTACAAATATTATTTGGATATTCTTGACTGTATTTGAAACAAAACATTTCAATTTTATTATCATTTTTTAATATATTATTATCCAGTATTTTTTTTAAAATATCCCTTCTTTCTTCTTTTAATTTAACAGATTGTTTATCCTTTTCCAGATCTAATTGTATTTTTTTTAAATTATTTTCAATTTCTTTTATTTTATCCTCGTTTAATTTCTGTTGAATTCCCTTTATATTTCTACTTTTCTTTATGGTTACATTTCTAAAATCATTTTCCTTCATTATTAGAACTTTTAATTGGTTTTCTAAAAATTTCTTTTTTTCCTTAATTTTTTCTAAATTTATATTTATAACCTTTAAAGTAGTTTCATATTTTATTTTTTTTTCCTTTAAAAATGATTCTTTTTCAGATAAATTTTTTAATATTTTTTTAAAATTGTTATTTAATAAATTAATTGAATTAATAAATTTCGTTTTCTTTATATATTCTCTATTTAAATAATTTAATTTATTATTAAAATCTTCTAATTTTTGGTTTATTTCCAAAACACTTAAATTTACTTTTTCTTTATTTTGATTACTAGTAGATATTTTTTGGCTAATATTTTTAACTTCTTTCTTTAAATATATTAATCTTTTTTCAAGATCAATCTTTTTTTGAGCTATTAAATCTAATTTATTTTGATATAATTTGTTTCTATTATTTATTTCATAATTTTCATCTTTATACTTTTCTTGTTCTCTATTTAATTTCATTAAATCTATATTTAAGGCATTAATCGCTAATTCTTTTTCTTCAATTTTCTTTATAATTTCACATTTATCTTGTTTGTATTTCTCTATTATTTTATTAATTTTGGATAGATTTGTTCTATATAAATCATATTTTTGATAGATTAAAAAAAGTTCTAAATCTCTAATCTTTTCTTGACCTATTTTATAGTTTTTTAAATGTTTCGCTTCCTCTTCTAAAATTACTAATTGATTTTTAATTTCTGAAATTATATTAAAAACTTTATCCAAATTGTTATGAATTTCCTCAATATTTTTTAATATTTTTTCCTTCTCATATTTGTATTTGGAAATAGACGCAGCTTCTTCAAATAAATAACCTCGATCAGATGGTTTTGCACTTAAAATAAAATCAATTTCTCCTTGAGCAACAATAGAATAAGCATTTTTACTTAACCCGGTGTTCATAAATATTTCTTGAATATCTTTTAATTTACAAGGAAATCCATTTATAAAATTTTCAGTTTCACCAGAACGATAAATCCTTCTTTTAATATTTATTTCTTCCCAAACCACCGGAAGAATCTTTTCTGAATTATTTAAAGTTAAAGAAACTTCTGCCATATTTAAAGGTTTTTCTTTATGGTTTCCCGAAAAAACAATATCTATTAACTGCTTTCCTCGTAAAGACCTAATATTTTGCTCACCTAATACCCATCTAATTGCATCGGTAATATTGCTCTTTCCACATCCATTTGGGCCAACTATTGCTGTGATACCAGAATTAAATGATAATTTTGTTCTTTTTGCAAAAGATTTAAATCCATAAATTTCAAGTTCTTTAAGAAACAATTTTTCTCCTTAATCCATTATCTTTAATTTTTTCAAAGCATTCTGTGCTGCTTGTTGTTCTGCTTCTTTTTTATTATCACCCAAACCAATTCCATAAGCTATTTCCTTTAACCTTACTTCAATACAAAATTTTTTCTTATGGTCTGGTCCTTTTTCTTTAAGTAAGTAGTATTCGGGTAAACACTTCATCTCTTTTTGAGAAATTTCTTGTAATAAAGTTTTGTAATCTTCTATATAATTACCACTTTCAATAGTTTTTATTTCTTCATTTAAAAATGATAAAATATATTTTTTAACTTTTTTAAAGCCACTATCTAAAAATATTGCTCCTAATAGAGCTTCAAAGCAACTTGAAAGAATAGATGATTTCTTTCTTCCCCCAGTTAAATCTTCCCCTTTTCCCAAGATAATATATTTTCCTAAAGAAATACTATTAGCCCACTTAGCCAGGGTAGGCTTACTTACAATGATTGATTTAATTTTAGTTAGTTTACCTTCCGAAAAAGATAATAATTTTAAATAAAGATATTCAGTAACAATTAATTCTAAAACAGAATCACCTAAAAATTCTAATCTTTCATTATTTGTTATTTTATCATTTAAATTATTATTATTAAATGAAGAATGAGTTAATGCTTCTTTAAGAATGGTTTTCTTTTTAAATTTATAACTTAATTTGTTTTTAAAATCTGTTAATAAAGAATCTTTTTCTTTTTTCAATATTACTATACTACCTTTTAACTATAATTAATTGGATATCCGTCTATCTAATAGTAACTCAACACTCAAAACCTGTGATAGTTTATTGGAGTTAATAGTTTTTAGTTATTGGTTTTAATTATCGCTATACAGCTAAAAGCTTAAAGCTAAAAGCGAAAAACTATAATTCAAAACTCAAAACTTTTTTCTCAGCATTAGATTCTAAGCTCTGTTTTTTTACTTCTTTAGTTTTTCATTTTTGCAATATAGCATGCGAGATAAGATAGATGAAACTTAATATATGATACTACATATTTAAATTTTAATTTTTAAGCTATGGTTTTACATTTTACGCTTTTCGTTTTTCGCTATATACTATTCACTATTCCTTAACGACTAATTATGGCATATTATTTTTATATTTGCCTAAAACAATTACACCATTATGCCCACCAAATCCAAATGAATTGGAGATAGCATAATTAACAATTTTCCTTTCACTCTTATTGGGAACATAATCTAAGTCACATTCTGGATCTGGAGAGTTATAATTTATGGTGGGAGGAATAATATCCTCTTTTATAGTAAGGGCAGTAGCAATTGCTTCTACTCCTCCACTTGCTCCTAATAAATGACCAATCATTGATTTATTAGAGCTAATTTTTAAGTTATAAGCATGGTTACCAAATACTTTTTTAATAGCTAATGTTTCTAATTTATCATTTAATGGTGTTGAAGTTCCATGAGCATTAATATAGTCAATCTGGGAAGGCTCTATTTTTGCATCTGCTAAGGCAATTTCCATTGCCTTAGCAGCTCCTTCAGCATCAGGTGCAGGAGCAGTAATGTGATAAGCATCAGCAGTCATGCCAATACCTAATATTTCAGCATAGATGTTAGCATTTCTCTCTTTTGCATGTTGTAGAGTTTCTAAGACTAAAATTCCTGAACCTTCTGCTATGACGAAGCCATCTCTCTCTTTATCAAAAGGCTTAGAAGAATAATTTGGGTGATCATTTTGAGTAGATAATGCTCTCATTTTGCAAAATCCAGCTAAGGACATTGGTGTAATTGCAGCTTCTGTACCTCCACTAATAATTACCTGAGCATTTCCTTGTTGTAAAAGCTTAAAGGCTATTCCAAGAGCATGAGTTGCAGAGGCACAAGCAGTAGTAATAACTCCATTAGGTCCTTTTGCTCCAATTTTTATAGCTATTTCACCTGCAGAAATACTAGAAATCATCATAGGTATAAAGAAAGGGCTCACTCTTTTGGGTCCTTTTTCTAATAATATTTTATGTTGCTCTTCAAAAGTTTCTATACCGCCTATACCTGAACCTATTATAACTCCTATTAAATAAGGATTTTCTTCAGTAATTTTTAATTTAGAGTCTTCTAGAGCTAACCTAGTAGCAACAATTGAAAATTGAGTACTTTTATCCATTCTATTTACTTCTTTTTGGGAAATATAACCTGTAGGATCAAAATTTTTAATTTCTCCAGCTATTTTAGTAGGATACTCTGAGGTATCAAAATAACTTATCTTGGTAATTCCGGATTTTCCCTGGATTAATGATTGCCAAAATTCTTCTTTCCCAATTCCTATAGGTGTAACCAAACCTAAGCCTGTAATTACTACTCTATTCATCGTAAATTATTTACCTTCCTTAAAATTTTAATCAAAATGTATTTTTTAAATAAGGGTCGGGATAAACCGACCCTTATTTAAAAAACAATGTGCCCCTACATTACCATTCCCCGATCAGGTCGAGGACAGGTTTGTTTACTTTTTGGGTTACAATCATATTATTTATTTAAGTATTTTGTTGCATCTCCAACGGTCTTAATTTTTTCCGCATCTTCATCTGGAATTTCAACATCAAATTCTTCTTCAAAAGCCATTATCAACTCAACTATATCTAAGGAATCTGCTCCCAGATCATCAACAAAGGAAGACTCTTCAGTAATTTTGCTGGCATCGATTCCTAATTGATCAATAATAATTTTTTTTACTCTGTCTATAACTTCCATTTTAAATTTTTCACCTCCTCTCACATTACCATACCGCCATCGACATTAATAACTTGCCCTGTAATATAATTTGCGTTATCAGAAACTAAAAAATATACCACTTTAGCAATGTCTTTAACAGTACCCAATCTTTTTAAAGGAATTTGTTGTTGAAGATCTTTTATAACTTTTTCAGATAATCTTTTAGTCATATCTGTCTCAATAAATCCAGGAGCAATAGCATTTACATTTATATTTCTTAAAGCAAGTTCTTTGGCTATTGATTTAGTAAGCCCTATTATTCCCGCTTTTGAAGCGGCATAATTAGCCTGTCCAATATTTCCCACCAATCCAATAACTGATGATATATTTACAATTTTACCGCCGCTCTTTTGTCTCAGCATATATTTTGCCACCGTCTTGGAACAATTAAAAGTACCTTTTAGATTGATATTTATTACCGTATCCCAGTCCTCTTCTTTCATTCTTATCAAGAGAGAGTCGCGGATAATACCAGCGTTGTTTACTAAAATATCTATCTTCCCGAATTTATTTATAATCTCTTTTACCATACTCTCAACTTCTTTAAATATAGTTATATCGGCTCTTATCCCAATTGCCTGATCACCACTTTTTCTGATTTCCTCTAAAGTTTTATCAATTTCATTTTTTGGTAAAATATCATTAATAACTATTTTCGCTCCGTGATTGGCCAATTCTAAAGCAATGGCCTTCCCTATTCCCCGAGCTGATCCAGTAATCAAAGCAACCTTCCCGAATAGCTCCATTTTATATGACCTCCTTCATTTTTTCAACTACATTTTTTAATGAATTTGAATCAAATACATTAAATATTTTGGCTTCTGGAATAATTTGCTTAATTAATTCTTTTAAAACTTTACCTGGGCCTACCTCTATAAAATAATTAATACCTTCGGAATTCATTTTTTTTATGGAATCAACCCACCTTACCGGATGATCCATTTGCTCAATTAAAGATAGTTTAATTTCTTCTTTTTTTCTGGCATACTCTGCATTAACATTACAAATTATCGGTATTTGAGGATTTTGGATATCTATCCTTTCCAAATATTTTGCTAAATTTACTTTTGCCAATTTCATTAACGATGAATGAAAAGGAGCACTCACTTTTAGAGGTATTGCTTTTGCCCCTTTTTGCTTAACTAATAGGGATAATTTTTCTAATGGTTTAATTTCACCCGAAACTACAATTTGAGTTGGAGAATTATAATTGGTAATTTCTACTATTCCTAAATTACTTATTTCTTTAAATAATTTACTTATCTCCTCTTCCTTTAAGCCAAGAATAGCTAACATTGAACCAGTTCCTATTGGAGTGGCACTCTGCATATATTCGCCTCTTTTTCTCACTAATTTCACTGCCTCTTTAAACTTAATAGAACGATTAGCTACTAAGGCTGTATATTCTCCCAAACTATGTCCTGCGACTACAGAAGGTTTAATATCATATTTTTTTAGTAATTCGAATAATATTGTACTAACAGTTAAAATTGCTGGTTGAGCATTAATAGTATTTTTTAATTCTTCTTCTGGTCCTTCGAAACATAATTTACTAATGTTAACCTCTTCCTCTTTTAAAGCTAAATTAGCTTCTTTAAAAAATATTTTTGCTTCTTCATAATTTTCTATTAAATCTTTCCCCATTCCTACTTTTTGAGAGCCTTGGCCTGGAAAAACAAAAGCAATCTTTTCCATTGTTTTCTCCTTGAATATATATTAGGGAAAATATTTTTAATCTTCAATAAATTTTATTTATTCCATCTAAAAACAATAGATCCATAAGTAAGACCTGCGCCAAATGAAGTTAATACCACAATATTGTTATTTTTTATTTTGCCTTCTTTAACTGCCTCATCAAGAGCTATGGCTACAGATGCAGCAGAAGTATTTCCGTATTTATCTAAATTTATAAAAACTTTATCTTTTTTTATTCCTAAAACTTTTAAAACAACCAAAATAATCCTAATATTAGCTTGATGTGGAATGAAGCAATCCACATCTTTCACTGAAAGATTGCATTTTTCTAAGGCTTTTATAGTTGACCTTTTCATACTTTTAACTGCATTTTTAAATACTTCATTTCCTTTCATTTTAACATAATGCATTCTCTTTTCTATAGTCTCGTGGGAAGCAGGATTTTTAGAAAGCCCTGCTGGCAACATAATCATATCTGCTTTTGAACCATCTCCTCCTAAATAACCCGAAAGAATTCCTTTTTCTTCCTTAGCTTTTAAAATAACTGCTCCTGCTCCATCGCCAAAAAGCACGCAAGTATTTCTATCCGTCCAATCCACAAATTTGGATAGTGTTTCTGCCCCGATTATTAGGGCATTATTATAAAAACCGGCAGAAATGAATTGCCAAGCGACAATTAAAGCATAAACAAAACCAGTGCAACCTGCTTGCAGATCAAAAGTTGCAGCATTTACAGCTTTGATTTTCTCTTGTACTAAACAAGCAGTAGCTGGGAAAACCATATCTGGTGAGTTAGTAGCTACAATAATTAAATCAATTTCCTTAGGCTCAATATTTGCATCTTTTAAGGCTTTTAAAGCCGCTTTAGAAGATAAGTCTGAGGTAGTTTCATTATCTTCAGCTAAATGACGCTCAGAGATACCAGTACGAGCGATAATCCATTCATTACTTGTATCTACTATTTTTTCTAAATCATCATTAGTCAAGACTTTTTTTGGAATATAAGAACCTGTACCAATTATTTTTACATTTCTACAATTTTTAATCAATTATTATATTCTCCTCTTTTATTTAATCAACAGTATATTTTTGTATCTAGGTCTCTTTCAGGTGCTCAAGTATATTAGAATCTACAAATTTACCAGCATTAATTATTGCATTGGAGATTGCCTTTGATTTAGATCGGCCGTGGCATATAAAGCACAACCCATTTACTCCTAATAGTGGTAATCCTCCATATTCTGTATAATCAGTCCTTTTTACCAATTCCATAAATTTTTGCTTTAGTTGATCCATTTCTTGATTTTGCGGGAGTTGGCTAATA
Source organism: Candidatus Infernicultor aquiphilus (assembly GCF_002784285.1). NCBI lineage: Bacteria > Pseudomonadati > Atribacterota > Candidatus Phoenicimicrobiia > Candidatus Pheonicimicrobiales > Candidatus Phoenicimicrobiaceae > Candidatus Infernicultor > Candidatus Infernicultor aquiphilus. The sequence continues at coordinate 1,829 of NZ_PFKO01000057.1, read as the reverse complement.
ACTTTCTTATTGATTTCTATTAAAAGCATCTTGGCTAATCCTTCAGAAAATTTTAATAGAATATTACCGGTAAATCCGTCACAAACTACTACATCGACAACCCCCTCAAAAACATCTTTACCTTCAATATTCCCTATAAAATTGATATTAGCATTATTCATTATTTTATAAGCACTTTGAGCAAATTTATTCCCTTTACTTTCTTCTTCACCTATATTTAGCAAGCCGATTTTTGGATCTTTTATGTTTAAAAGATATTTAGCATATTTACTTCCTATGAAAGCAAATTGAAGTAGATGTTCTGGCTTACAATCCACATTTGCACCAACATCTAATATTACTACTTTTCCTTTTATTGCAGGTAAAACAGTAACAATAGCAGGACGACGTATTTTAGAAATGCATCCTAACTTTAATAAGGCAGCAGCCATAACCGCTCCGCTATTTCCAGCAGAAATAAAGGCATCAGCTGCACCAGTTTTTAATAGATCTATCCCTACTAGAATAGAAGATTCTTTTTTGGTGCGTAAAGCACTTAGGGGAAATTCTCCGGTGGTAATTGTATCTTTGCAGTTTATAATGGATAAATTATTATTTTTAAAATTATATTTTTTTAATTCTTCATAAATTCTTTTTTCCTCACCTAATAAAATAATCTCTAAATTTCGTTCTTTCAAAGATGAAATTGAACCTTTTACTATTTCTTCAGGAGCATAATCTCCTCCCATAGCATCAATAGCTATTTTCATTTAGACCTCCTTCTTTTTTACCTTATCGTTAAATGAAAAAATTACTAATTTCCCTGTAAACACTTCTTCATGATTAGATTTTACATGAACCGATACTAAATACTTATTTCCTTTTTTTTGAGCAACCCTTGCCTTGGCAACTAAAGTTTGCCCAGTATATACAGGTATTTTATATCTTAAACGAGCAATACCGGTTAAGGCTACTTTCGCATCAATAATTGAAATTGCTAATGAATCAGCTAAAGAAAATATATAATGGCTTCTAATTATTCCCGTTCTATTAAAGGCCATACTTTTTACAGTTTTTAAAATGGCAATACCACTCTTCCCTAACTCTATATCTATTAATTCTCCGATTATTTCATCTCTTTTTAAAGACTTTACTTGATCAGCTAAAGAAGTTTCTTTAGCAACTTTAATTATACGTTTTCTCATTTCGGGAATTCCCATTTCCAATCGATCTAATCGAATAGTTTGCACACTAAAATTAAATAATTCAGCAAGTTTCTTATCAGACAAAAATGGATCTCTTAAAATATATTCTTTTATCCTTCTTTGTCTTTCTATTTTATTTAAATTCTGAATCATCATTTTTCAGTCACCTATTTTATTAATCTTTAATAGTACCTATTATTAGTAACTATTAATTGTTAGTATACATTAACAATTTATAAAAATCAAGCGAATTTTTTAACCATAAAAAAATGTCATAATTTAAAAATTAGATTATGACATTTTCTATATTTAATATTTAAAAATATTAAAATTTATTTATTTTTTTCTTTTTTTAATAAAGAAGATATAACTGGTTTTCCATTATAATAACCACATTCAAGGCATGCTCTATGAGGTAATTTCATCTCATGACATCTTGGACATTCAACAAAAATTTTTTCATTTAAATTCCAGTGTGTTCTTCTTTTATTTTTTCTTGATTTAGATGTTCTTCTTTTTGGGCAGGGCACAATGTCTACCTCCTTTTGCCAGGATATAATTTAATATTTTAATAACTTTAAAAGTATATTATTTCTTAATAAAAAATGCAAATTATTTTTAATAAATGTAAAATAATTTATTTTT
>NZ_PFKO01000362.1:0-4356 GCF_002784285.1 Candidatus Infernicultor aquiphilus | reverse complement strand
TAGTCAAAAGAGTAGGACAGAGAACCGCCGGGAAGAAAATGATGAATGCCAATAGCTTCCTTAAAATATTGTAAATAATATTTTTTAATACTATAATATGGGTGTAACCCAAAAAGCTAAAATTATTTTTAATAGATTATACATCTGATGCGTTGCAGATAATTTTATAGTAAATTAAGATTTTTTGGTTATAATTATCTTGTAGGGGTTCGATTTATCGAACCCGTAAATAAGCGGGTCGGATAAATCCGACCCCTACCTTACTATTCCCCGATCAGGTCGAGGACAGGTTTGTTTACTTTTTGGGGGACAACCATACTATAAATAGTATATCAACAAAATCTGCTAATTACATAATTCTATATGGGGATAGGAAGAGGGCTAAAAACTCTAAGTCCTAAAAGGATAAAGTGGAATATATGGAAGAAAAAGAAAAAACCAAAGAGCAGTTAATAGATGAATTAATGAAATTACACCGGCAAATTACCGAATTGGAAAAATCAGAAATTAGGCATCAGCAGATAGAAAAAGCATCAACTGATAATGAGGAAAAATATCGAATTCTGGTAGAGTTAGCTGCTGATGGCATTCTTATAGAGACAGTAGAAGGTCGTATACTTGAATGTAGTACTGCCGGAGCAAAGATATATGGTTACGCTAAAGAAGAAATGATTGGCTTAACTATAGCAGACTTAGTTCCCGAAGAGTTTTCAAAGAAATTGCCTAAGGTTATTACCGACAAGGAGACCACTCACGGTATTTTCGTCCCTCGAATAAGCAAAAAGAAAGATGGCACTATCTTCCCTACAGAAATTGCCACCAAAATTGTCCGTATCGGAGGGAAACCCAGACTTATAGCTTATGTTCGTGATATCACCAAACCTAAGGAAGCAGAAAAAAAGCTAAGAAAAGCCAGAAAAATCTTTGCCAGTCTCTTTAATAGTAGTCCTATTGCGGCCTTGTATCATGATGAGGATGGTCGCATCTTAAATATAAATCCTTACTTTACCAAAACATTTGGTTACACCTTAAAAGAGATAAGAGGTAGAAATATTGATGAAGGGATGATTTATCCCGAAAATAAGATAGACGAAGGAGAAAGATTAACTAAGAAGGGATTGACCTTTAAAGGTATTTCTGAATATGAAACCATTAGAAAGAAGAAAGATGGTACTTTAATTTATGTAGTCATATCTGCTTCTCCGGTTATAATTGATGAAAAAGCTCAGGGAACTATAGCTTTATATAAAGATATTACCGAGCGTAAAAAAGCCGAAGAAGCCTTACGAAAAAGCCAGCAGGAATTTGCCAGTCTATTTAACAGCAGTCCCGAGGCTTTAGCCTATCTGGATGAAAAAGGCAATATTATAGATATAAACCCCCGCTTTGCCGAACTATTTGGTTATAATATAAATGAAGTAAAGGGTAGAAATCTGGATAACGGAATGATTCACCCACCAGAGAAGATGGGAGAAGGGAAATGGATGACCGAAAAGGCGTTAAAAGGCAAATTTTATTATGAGACTATCAGAAAGAAGAAGGATGGAACCTTATTCCCGGTTTCTATATCTGTTTCCAGGGTTATGCTTGATGGTAAGCTTCAAGGGGTGATAGGGATGTACAGAGATATAACCGAACGCAAGCAAGATGAGCAGCTCCATCAGGTCTTATACAATATCTCCAAAGCTACCAATTCTGCCCTCTCTCTTGACCAGCTCTATCCCCTAATCCATCAGGAATTAGGCAGCATCATCGACACCACTAACTTCTATATCGCTTTGGTAGATGAGAAAGAAGATAAGATCTTCTTCCCTTATAATATTGATCATGCCAAGCCTATTCATCTTCCTCGAAGTGTTAATCATAATTCTTTGGTTGCCGAGGTCATACGGACAGGTAAATCAATTTTGGTTAATCAAGAAATGATTAAAGGGAAAAAGTTTATGGAGGAATTTAAAGAATGGTTTGGCACCTTACGTAAGGTCTGGTTAGGATCCCCCTTAAAGATAGAAGATAAAACTATTGGGGTTATGGCCGTCCAGAGCTACACCAATCCTGAACTTTATTCCGAGAAAGACATCAAACTTCTAGAATTCGTCTCCTCTCAGGTGGCTACTGCCATCGAGCGTAAAAAAGCTGAAGAAACTTTACAGAAGAGCCAGCAAGAATTTGCCAGTCTATTTATGAATAGTCCTGAGGCTTTAGTATATCTAGATGAGAAGGGTACTATCTTAAACATAAATCCCCGTTTTACTAAACTCTTTGGCTATACCCTGGAAGAGATAAAAGGCAAAAATATTAATGAAGGATTCATTTATCCCCCTGATAAGATAAAAGAAGGAAAAAAACTGGATAAAATAGCCTCATCTAAAGGGTATTTCCATTATGAGACCATTAGGAAGAAGAAAGATGGCACGCTCTTTCCGGTTTCCATATCTGGTGCTAATATAAAAATTGATGGGCAGACAAAAGGATTAACAGCCACTTATATTGATATTACTGAACGAAAAAGACTGGAAAAAAGGTTGGAAAAGTTAGCTCATTTTGATGTCCTTACCGGTTGTTATGCCAGAGGGTATGGTCTGAGTCTTTTCGAACGGCAAATTAAGTCTGCCCAGCGCCGTAAAACCTCTATCCTGTTACTCTATCTTGATCTAGATGGACTTAAATATATTAACGATACCTTTGGTCATAAAGAAGGTGATAAGGCCTTAAAAGAGGCAGCTAAGTTCTTTAAATCTACCTTAAGAGAGGTCGATATCATCTGTCGTATGGGAGGAGATGAATTCCTATTGATTTTTCCCGATAGCTCTCTAAATGATGTTCCTCTAATCAAAGAAAGAATAACTAATAAATTAAAAGAATTAAATAAAAATCTTAATAACCCCTATAAGATAAGCTTTAGTATTGGTCTTTCTTGTTATAACCCATCTAATCCTTTATCTATAGAAGAATTAATCAAAATAGCTGATGAGAATATGTATGAAGAGAAAAAAAAGAAAAAATGAAAGGAGGAAATCAAATGAAAAAGATTCGATGGGGTGTCCTGAGCACCGCTAAAATTGGCACTGAAGAGGTGATTCCCGCTATGCAATTGGGGGAGTATTGCAAGTTTACTGCTATTGCTTCGCGCCAATTGGAAAAGGCACAGGCAGCAGCAAGGCGGTTGGGTCTAGAGAAGGCTTACGGCTCTTACGAAGAACTGCTAGCTGATCCCGATGTCGATGCTGTTTACCTTCCGCTTCCCAATCATCTGCATGTTCTCTGGGCCATCAAAGCACTGAAGGCCGGCAAGCACGTTTTATGCGAGAAACCCCTTGGTTTAAATGCAGCTGAAGCTCAGGAACTGCTGGAGGTTTCCCGTAAATTTCCCCGCTTAAAGGTTATGGAAGCATTTATGTACCGGCATCATCCGCAATGGCAATGGGCAAAGAAAAGGGTTTCCGAAGGGAAAATCGGTGAATTGCGGACGATTCAATCTTTCTTCTCCTATCACAATATCGACCCCAACAACATTCGAAATAAAGCGGATATTGGTGGCGGGGGACTGATGGACATCGGTTGTTACTGTATTTCGCTTTCACGGTTTATCTTTGGGGCTGAGCCCCGGCGGGTCTGCGGTATCAGGGAAGAAGATCCGGAGATGAAGGTTGATCGCCTAACTTCTGGCCTATTAGAGTTTGCCAGCGGTACTTCAACCTTCACCTGTGCGACACAGCTGGTACCTTATCAACGGGTAAACATTTTTGGTACCAAGGGGCGAATTGAAATTGAAATACCTTTTAATGCCCCTTCTGACCGGCCGTGCAAAATATGGCAGGGAGATGATACCAGAATTGAAGAGGTTATTCTGGAGATTTGTAATCAATATACGATTCAGGGAGACCTCTTTTCACGGGCAGTGCTGGAAGATAGAGAGGTCCCGACGCCACTCGAAGACGCTGTGGCAAACATGCAAGTGATCGATGCACTGGTTCGTAGTGCTAGGAGTGGAAGCTGGGAGAACTTCTGTCCTTAAAAAAATATGCTTATTTTTTTTCTACTACTAGAGTGCATTTGGTAAGTAAGCCAGCTATAGCGCCCACCGCAGCCAAGATTGGGGCAAGAAGTGCTCCTACTGCACCTACGGTCAAAGGAAATTCGGCAATAGTTTCTCCGTTTTCATTTTTGATGATAATCTTTCGAGCATTCCCTTCTTTTATAATACTTTTAATCTTTTCGATTATCTCATTCCCAGAAAGCTTGAATTCTTCTTTTTTATTAGTCATAAGTTCTCCTTTAATTATTTTTTGTTGGTTTTATTATAACATGGTTGTCACCCAAAAAGTAAACAAACTTGTCCTCGACCTGATCGGG
>NZ_PFKO01000141.1:360-1148 GCF_002784285.1 Candidatus Infernicultor aquiphilus | reverse complement strand
TCTTTTAAATATTTTCCTTTCTCATTAGTAATAAAAGTTAGATCTGTATTCATTATTTAACTTACCTCAATTATATTTTTTGAACACGTCACGGAGTCCGTGCATCTTAGAGGATTAAGACACTCCTTTCTTATCCACACAAAGAAGTTACCGAGCTCAAATCTTTATTTTTGACAAATAATTTAATTAACTGTCAAGAATAAAGATTTGAGCCCATATCCAATGCCTTATCCAATATTATGTTTTTACGAATATTTTCATATAGTTTGTAGATATTTCTTCTAATATCCTCTTGTTACAAATTCGTAGATAGAAATAAACCTCAAGAAGATAAGATATTTTTTCATTCCAATTCTTTTCCTGGCTTTGTAATGCCTTTTGATCTAGAAAGCTTTCAAGTTTTATAAATTCCTCAGTCTCTTGAAGGCTATATTTTCTCAGATCTCTCAAGGTAAGTTTTATTTGATAAGGCAATGTCTTCTCATAAAGGTCGTAAATTTTTATTATTTTATTTATTGAATCATTATCTGTAGTCAAATCCAAGGCCATATCCACACCTAAAAGAAACCCCATATCTTCAGTGATACTCTTATAAGATTCATCGAGTTCCTTTTCACGATTTTGATAATACTCAAAAAGTTTTTCTGAAGCAGAATATGCATATTTTTTCTCTAACTCTCTAAGTTTTCCTTCAAATTGTGATTTTCCTACTTTGTAACCAAATATTGCAGTGATAATGGCAGGCCCTACAATTTTAGCTACTTCTACGATACCACTTGTTATTGTCT
>NZ_PFKO01000141.1:0-311 GCF_002784285.1 Candidatus Infernicultor aquiphilus | reverse complement strand
ATCCTAATATTAATTCGACAAAAGGTTGGGAAAGTCCTTCTTTTTTGTGAATTAAGTTATAAAATACAAGGGTTCTCAATTCACCTATTGACCAATTTGCCAATTCACCAATAAATTAATTAAATCATTTACTAATTTAGAAACAATCTACCAATTAAAATAATCTACAATCTTCCGATCAGCCAATCAACTTAGTTAGTCAGTTACCCGGTTTGCCAGTTTGTCAGTTAAGATTGCCGCGCTCTAATAACCCAGGTTCGTAAGGACAGAAAATGTTTCACCCCCACCTTAATCCTCCCCCTCGAAGGGGG
>NZ_PFKO01000073.1:0-4519 GCF_002784285.1 Candidatus Infernicultor aquiphilus | reverse complement strand
TTCAGATAAGAGCAAGAGAGTATAAAGACAGAGATAAAAATAAAGAAAATATCTTAAAGATGGTGGATAAAGCAGCTAAACTGCAACCTCACTTAATGGTTTTACCAGAATGTGCTTATCCCGCTTATTACCTCTCCCCTCTCCTGGTTAAACATCCTGAAGAATTTTATCAGTCCACTTTAGACCTTATTGCTGAAATCAAGGAAAGAGCGAAAAAATATAAATGTTATATAGTATTAGGAATTGCAGAAAATGATCTAAACAAAAAGACTCTTTACAATTCTGCCTTACTTATAGACCCAAACGGTGAACCAATAGGGAGCTTCCGAAAATCTTACCTCTGGCATTTTGATTCTCATTGGTTCTCAACTGATGACCAATATCCTGTATTTGAAACAGAATTTGGGAAAGTAGGGATATTCATCTGTGCTGATGGAAGGCTTCCAGAGATAGTTCGTTGTTTGAGTCTGAAAGGAGCCGATATCTTAATTGATCTTACCAATTGGGTCACTTCAGGATTTGATAAAAAATCTCTTACCAATCCTCAAGTAGAATATATGATCCCTACTCGAGCTCTGGAAAACCGAGTGTGGATAATTGCCGCCAACAAAGTGGGGATGGAGGCAAAGACCATACTATATTGTGGGAAAAGTGGTATCTTTACGCCTGATGGTAAAGTAGCTAAAATAGCTTCTTCCTGTCAAGAAGAGATACTGTTTTACAAAATTCCACTCGAAAAATCTATAGATAAATCAGTTGATAACCAAATTAATCTGATTAAGGATAGAAAGCCAGAACTTTATTCTGAATTAGTTCAACCTACTAATGTTTTACCTATTTATTCTATTATGAAAGAAAAGTTTAACTCTCAAACTTCAACCCCACTAACTGGAGTAGTGCAGCTACAAATCGAAAATAATTTAGAAAAATATCTCCAAAAGATTGAATTTTTCATCAACAATTTATTAGAACAAGAAGCAAATATTATCATCTTTCCGGAAAATGAATTCATCTTTCCTGAAAAAGGAGAAGAAATTATCCATAAAGTTAGACAAATTACTAAAAACAGTAAAGTAATCTGTGCGATTACTATAGCTGAAAAAGTAGTGCAATCTTATTATAAAACTACTTTTCTTATCAAGTCAGGTAAAATCCTGGGAAAATATAGAAAGACTCATTTAGAAAGAGAAGAAAATAATCTGTTTACTCCTGGTGATTTAGAACTTCCCGTTTTTCAAACTCCTTATGGTTACATCGGAATAATGATAGGTTATGAGGGCTTATTCCCTGAAATATCCAGAATTCTAACCCTTAAAGGGGCAGATATGGTTATCTGGCCCAGCAAATTCATCAATGATAAGCAGATAAATATCTGCCGCACCAGGAGTGCCGAAAATAAAATCTTTGTGGCCTGTTCTAATTCTATTTACCTTCTAGGCAGCGGTCATAGTCTGATCACTTCTCCTTCCGGGCAAATATTAACTTCTTGTCTGGGTAAAACTGAGCAAGCTAGCTTATCCCCCCTCTTTCTTCAACTTTCTCGTAATAAAAATATTATCCCTCACACCAATACTATATTGAACAGACAGCCAGAAAGCTATAGAATTTTATTAAATAATATTTCAAAAAAGGGGAAATAAAATTGAAAGCGCAACTCATTGTTAATTTAACTGCCGGTGGTGGTAAACCACGCCAGCATCTAAAAAAAGTTCTACAGTATCTAAAGGAAAATGGCTTAAACTTTGAAGTTTGTTATACTTCCCGACATGGGGAAGCAACAGAAATGGCCCAAAGTGCTGCTGATCAGGGAGTAGACCTTATTGTATCAGTGGGCGGGGATGGAACCGCTAATGAAATAGTCAATGGAATTATGCAATCAAAAAATACCCCTACTTTAGGAATAATCCCTCTGGGGTGGGCAAACGACTTTATTAAAAGTATAGACATCCCCTCTGATCTAATTGAAGCTTGTAAAATTTTAATTCAAGGGAAGACCAAAAAAATAGATTTAGGGATAATAAATAACCAGATCTATTTTGCCAACCTCTTTGGAATAGGATTTGATGCAGAAGTAGCCCAACTTGCCAATCAGATGAAAAATAGACATCCTAATTGGCGTGTACTTTCTGCTTTTATTTATGTCTTTGCTACTATAAAGAAACTTCTTTCCCCTTTCCACTGTCATGAGGTAAAGATAAAAATTGATCAGCAAGAAATCAAGTCTAAGATTCTATTTGTAGCTATCGGTAATGGAAAGATTTATGGAGGAAGATTTAAAATTACTCCGGAAGCTATATTAGATGATGGTTGGTTAGAAGTATGCCTGGTAGAAGAAATGGGAAGATTAAAGTATCTTATGAGTATCCCTAAAGTCTTTAAAGGCACTCATAAAAGCATAAAAGGAATCAGTTTTTATAGAGCTAAGGAAATAGTAGTTCAATCTTCAGAACCTATCCTGGCTCAGATAAGCGGAGAAGTTATTGAGGGTCAGAAAAAATATACTATAACTCTTCTCCCGAAAAGACTAAAATTGATGGTCCCCTAAATTAGTTATATAGTTATCTGGCTAAATGGTTAGTTAAATGAAAACGGGTCGGATAAATCCGACCCCTACTTTAAAAGCAATACTTTTTATTTATATCCTCTTAAAATAAATATTCTTTTTCCTCTTTATTTTTCTGTTTGTTTACCATAGCTATTCTTGGCGAAATCTTGCATTACCTTAATATCTTCTTCGGGAATTACCCTACACTTTCCTAGGTTTTTACTTAAAATATAAATATGGGCTGTTTTCTCTACTACATAACAAACTTTCATTGCCTCTTTTATATCTCTACCCACACAAAGAGTTCCGTGATTTAAAAGAAAAACTGCATTTCTATTTCCCAAGCTTACTACTGCATTTTTGGCTAATTCTTCTGAACCGGGTAGGGCATATTTGGCGCATAAAACCTTTTCTCCCACTATCTGTACAAAATCCTCACAAATTCCAGGAAGACTGAAGCCAGTTACTGCTAACACGCTCGAATAAATGGGATGGTAGTGAATTATTGCCTTTACATCCTTCCTGGCATTATAGATAGAAAGATGCATAGGCATCTCAATAGATGGCTTTCTAAACCCTTCAACTATTTTGCCTTTCTTATCAATAACCATGATATCTTTGAGGTCGATTTCATTATAATTTATTCCGCTTGGTTTAATATAGACCAGATCTGTATCTGGATCCAGAACACTAATATTTCCCCAAGTTCCAATAGTCAAATTTTGTTTATATAATTTGCGACCAGTATTGACTATTAATTTTTTAAAATTTTCTGATATTTTTAACTTCATGTCTAGACCTAAATTCTTTTTTTCTACATTTTATTTATATCTAATTAATATATTTTAAAAAGTTTATTTTGTTCATTATATAATATTACCAATTTTTATTCTATATTAATATTAAGAGAAACTATCTTGACTAACTTTTAATTTTAATAAACAAACTGTTAACTTTATTTTAAGATCGGTTGTTCTTTGGCTCTGTTAAAAACAGAAAATTTGCATATAATGGCTCCAACAATAACTAAAGCACAAGCAATCCAGAGATTGGTCTTAACTACCACCTGAAGATATAAAGAACTTATAATTATAGAAAGCAAGGGGGTAAAATAAGAAAGAGAGGCAACCAGAATAATTTTACCTTTCCGCATAGCCTTATCCCAGAAAGTATAAGCTAAAAAAGTAGGGAAAATAGACATATATAAAAGCTCTATCACTATACGAGGAGTCCAATGTGACTCTTCAGGAAAAACAAATCTCAAAATAGTTAGAATTATCCCCGTAACTAAAAGAAAGATAGGAACAGCCCCACCTTCAGTGTGGCCAGCCCAACAGCGAGATAAATTAGAATAAAGTCCCCAGGAAATAGCAGCCAAAAAAGCTAAGATATAGGGAAAATAATTTACTTGAAAATTATCTTTAAATCCTTCCCAGGAAAACATCCCACTCTGAACTGTAGCCAGATAAAAACCAGCAAAAGCTAGAATAACCCCGGGGATTAAAGATAATTTACCCTTTTTTCGTAAAATGGGAATGGAGAGAATTAGAGTTATGCCTGGCCAGAGATAGTTAATAATACTTACCTCAATAACCTGTTCCCGGTTAAAAGCTAATCCCACCGCTAAATAAAGACAGACTGTATAGAAAATAAATAAAGCTCCACAACCGACCAAATATAAAATGGGAAGCTGGAAAGTTTTTTGAATTCCTTTGAACCTACTAATCAAATAAATACAACCCCAAATACCACTTAATAAATATATATAGGATGAAGCAGTAAAAACTCCTAACTGTTCAGTTAGGCTTCTGGAAAAGGCGATGGTGGTCCCCCAAAATATTATGGCTAATATACCTAAAACTGTGCTTAAATTCTCCTGAGAAATCGATGTTTTCAAAATTCTCTACTCCTATCCTATCTTACTTTTCTTTTATATTTAGATCTTAATATGTTTTATTTTATTTCAAAAAATCT
>NZ_PFKO01000031.1:0-4497 GCF_002784285.1 Candidatus Infernicultor aquiphilus | reverse complement strand
CGTATCTACCTTGGAAAGTTCTTTATTCTTGATGAGTAAGATGATAGAGACTATGCAGATTAATAAAGAAAAGATGGAGAAGGGTAGCAAAGATGATTTTTCTACTGCTACCGAATTGGCAGATTATTTGGTAAAGAAGGGCTTAACTTTTAGAGAAGCCCACAAATTAGTAGGTAAAATTGTTCTTTATTGTCTGGAAAATAATAATCATTTGGAAAATTTAACTTTATCGGAATTAAAAGCATTTCATAAAAGTTTTGATGAAAGTACTTTAAAGATTTTAACACCTCAAGCTGCCGTTAAGGCTAAGGATTCTTACGGGGGGACTTCTTTAAAAAGGGTAGAGGAGTCTATTAAGTCAGCCAAAGAGACATTAGAAAAAAAATAATAATTAATTAAGCTAATATTGTTTTACCACTTTGGTTATTTTCTTATTTTAAAAAATATTCCCAAAAAAAGAAGGATTTTTGAAATAGATATAGTATAGTGCTAATATATTAGCACATAAAGGTAAAGAGGTAGGCAAAAATAAAGATGCGTGAAATTAAAGCCAGTCAGATCATAGACAAAGTGAAAGAATTATTTCTTAAGGCTAATTACCATATAGACCCGGACCTTTTGAAACTACTTCAAAAGACCTTAGAAGAAGAGACTTCCCCTATAGGGAAATATGTCTTAAAGATGATTATTGAAAATAATAAGATTGCCTCAAGGGAAGAGTTGCCTATCTGTCAGGATACCGGGCTAGCGGTTCTCTTTATCGAATTAGGTCAAGAAGTCCGGATAACAGATGGTGACTTTGCTGAAGCTATAAACCAGGGGGTTAAAGAAGCTTACCAGGAAGGATATCTAAGAAAATCAGTAGTAGATGACCCCGTATTTGAAAGAAAGAATACCAAAACCAATACTCCGGCGATAATCTATACCGATATAGTACCCGGAGATAAGATTAAATTCTTAGTAATGCCCAAGGGATTTGGCAGTGAGAATATGAGTACCTTGGGGATGTTAAAACCAGCCGATGGACCAGAAGGAATAGTAAACTTTATTGTAGAGACGGTAAAGAAAGCCGGTCCTAATCCCTGTCCTCCTACCATTATCGGAGTAGGAATTGGAGGAACAGCCGATAGGGCTATGGTAATAGCCAAGAAAGCTATTACCAGAAAGATAGGCGAACCTAATAAAAGTGAGAAATATGCGATAATGGAGAAAGAGATATTAAAAAGAATAAATAATTTAGGTATTGGTCCGGCAGGCCTTGGTGGTAATATTAGCTGTTTAGCGGTACATATAGATTATTTACCTACTCATATAGCCGGGCTTCCCGTAGCAGTAAATGTCTGTTGTCATGCCGCCCGACATGCCGAAGGAATATTATAGAAAATAAAAATTTTAAAACAGGAAGCAAATTTATGAAAGAAGCAACAAAAATAGCTACTCCTTTAAACGAAGAAAAAGTTATACAATTAAAAGCTGGAGATTTGGTAAATATCACTGGGTACATCTATGCTGCCAGAGATGCTGCCCATAAGCGCCTTTTTGAATTAATTCAAAAAGGACAAAAACTTTCTATAGAGCTTAAGGGACAAATTATTTTCTATGCTGGCCCTACTCCCACTAAGCCAGGATATTCCTGTGGATCTGTTGGTCCTACTACTTCCTATCGTATGGATCCTTATACTCCAACATTATTAAATAAAGGCTTAAAAGGGATGATAGGGAAGGGGTTACGTTCCCCAGAAGTAATTGAAAGTATGAAGAAGAATAGAGCCGTCTATTTTGGAGCAATCGGAGGAACAGCCGCTTTAATTTCAAAAAGTATTAGAAAATCTGAGGTAGTAGCTTACGAAGATTTAAGAGCAGAGGCAATTTATAGATTTTATGTAAAAGATTTCTTGGCGATAGTGGTGATAGATTCATCAGGCTATAACCTATATGAAACCGAACCACCAAAATATAGTAAGTAATAAAAATAAAAAGGAGATATAGGCCCAGAAGCAGCTCTACCAGTAATGGAAGGAAAGGTCATCCTTTTCAAACACTTTGCCGGAGTAGATGCCTTTCCTATCTGTCTGGCTACCAATATTCTAAATAGAGGTAAAAATAAAAGATGAAATTAAAGTATGGTAAAGAAGAAGTTCGATTAATTTTACCAGATAAAAATATTTTACAGGTATTAAATTTGAAAGAGCAAGAAGTTTTATCTAATCCAGAAGAAAAACTTAAATATTTATTAAAAAATCCGATTGGTAGTCCTTCCTTAAAAGAATTAATCTTTCAAAAAAAAGCTCAAAAAATTTTAATTATTGTAAATGATATTACCAGACCTACTCCTTATAAAATAATCTTGCCACCATTATTAAACGAATTAGATGAAGTCGGAGTAAACAAGGAAGATATCAAGTTTATCATAGCTACTGGGATTCATCGAGACAATTCCAAAGAGGAGCTGAGTAATATATTTGGAGAAGATTTAATTTCTACTTATAAATTTATAAATCATAATGCGGATAATCCTGATTTGCATTATCTGGGTAAACTGAAAAGTGGTAATGAACTTTGGGTTAGCTCACTCGTATCCGAAACAGATTTTATTATCACTACCGGAGTTATTGTACCTCATTATTTCGCTGGTTTTTCTGGCGGAAGAAAATCTATTTTACCTGGTATTTGTGGCAGAAAAACAATTGAAACTAATCATTCTAATATGGTTGATCCTAATGCTCGAGCTGGAAATCTTAAAGATAATCCTGTTCATGAAGAAATGCAAGATGCAGCAGAGAAGGTAGGATTGGATTTTAACATAAATGTGGTTACTAATGAAAAACATAATATTGTGGAAATTGTTGCGGGAGAACTGCTTAAATCATGGCTGAAAGGCGTAGAAGTTTGCAAAAAGACATATCTTTATTCTATTAAGCAAAAGGCAGAGGTAGTAATTGTCAGCACTGGCGGTTATCCTAAAGATATAAATGTTTATCAAGCTCAGAAGGCTTTAGATAATGCTTATCAAGCAGTAAAACCAGGAGGAACCATTATTTTATTAGCTGAATGTACTGAAGGATACGGGGAGCCTATCTTTGAACAATGGATGAAAGAGGCAGAGAGTCCAGAAGATATAATCAAGCGCATAAAAAAGAAATTTGTTTTGGGTGGCCATAAAGCCTATGGCATAGCAAGAGTAGTGAAAGAAGTAGAAGTAATTTTAATTTCCTCTTTACCTGATAATAAAGTCCGCAAACTATTTTTTATTCCTATGAATGATTTATCTCAAGCTATAGATTATGTAAAAAATAAATATGGTAAAGATTTTCAGGCCTATATTCTCCCTTCGGGAAACACAGTTGTGCCTCAATTAATTTAATCTGCTATAATTAATCTTTATTTTTGAATAATACCAGATTTTTTTAATCTTTCCATCGCTTCTTCTAATCTTTTTTCTTCAACGGTTAGGGCAATTCTTACAAATCCTTCACCATATTCCCCATAGCCAATTCCGGGGGTTACAATTATCCCCGTTTTTTCTAATAGGAGGTTAGCAAAATCTACAGAGTTTATATTTTTTGGAGTAGGGATCCAGATGTAAAAGGTAGCTTTAGTTGGTTTTAAATTCCAACCTAATTTATTTAATCCATTTATTACTACATCACGTCTTCGGGTATAAATTTCATTCATTTTCTCTATATTATCCTGAGGGCCAGTTAAAGCTTCAACGCCAGCTTCTTGAATAGCTATAAAAGCTCCTGAATCGATATTGGTCTTTATGGTAGAGAGGGCTGAAATAGCATCTTTATTTCCCACTGCAAACCCGAGTCTCCAACCAGTCATATTATATATTTTCGATAAAGAATGAAATTCAATACCCACCTCTTTAGCTCCTTCTATTTCTAAGAAACTACTGGTCTTATAACCATCAAAAGTCATCTCTGAATAAGCAAAATCATGACAGACTAAGATATCATATTTTTTCGCAAATTTTACTACCTTTTCGAAAAAATCTTTATTGGCGACAGCAGCAGTGGGATTATTAGGGTAGTTGATAAACATTAATTTAGCTCTTTGGGCGACCTCTTCGTCTATCTCTTCTAAGTTAGGTAAAAAGTCATTTTCTTCTAATAAGGGCATAAGGTAGGGGAAGCCGTTAGCAAACAAGGTACCCGTTTTGTAAACCGGGTAACCCGGATCAGGTATAAGACTAAAATCCCCTGGATCAATAAAAGCTAAAAAGATATGAGCTATTCCCTCTTTGGAGCCAATAAGAGCCATAACTTCCTGGTCTGGATCTAAATTTACTCGGAATCTATTTTTATACCATGAGGCAACTGCCTGTCTGAATTCAGTTGTTCCTTGGTAGGGAGGATAATGGTGTGTCCTAGAATCTTTAACGCTCTCTCTCAATTTTTCAATTATATTATTAGGAGTAGGTTGGTCAGGATCACCTATGCCTAAGTTAATAATATCCACTCCTCTTTTTAGGGCTTCTTCTTTTTTCTTATC
>NZ_PFKO01000160.1:0-5000 GCF_002784285.1 Candidatus Infernicultor aquiphilus | reverse complement strand
TCCCCCACTCCCGGGTAGATTACCCACGCGTTACTCACCCGTTCGCCACTAACCAGTGCTCCGCACTGGTATTTTGGGGGACTCGGTCCCTCAAAGTATCAGTGCGAAGCACTGATTCGTTCGACTTGCATGTGTTAGGCACGCCGCCAGCGTTTGTCCTGAGCCAGGATCAAACTCTCCGTATTTCTGAGGATAAGCAAGAAACTTGAATAAATCCAGGCTCCTCTTTCATCCTCATCTTTGATAAGACTACCCTTTGGGTAAAGGGTAGTCTTTAAATATTTGAGCATCTGGCTGTGGTGCTATATAATTATCAAAGAACGATGATTTTAAGTTTTAATTTGAAGTGACAGATTACATCCTAACAAAGAAGATTACTCTTGTCAAGGGATTATTACTAATTTGTTAATTTTTTTAAGAAGTTATTTAAATATTTTTCTTTTAGGGTAGGAGTATTTCCTCTTTCCAAAATAATTATAATACAATTAAGGGGAAATTGCAAGAGGAGAATATATATATTTTTAATATTTTATCAACCTAATATATTGTAGTTAGCGAATAACTAATTTTACAAAATTTAATTTTCCAATCTTTATAACCATGCCTTTTTTGACAGTTAAATCAAGATTGGGATCGTCCACCTTTTCTCCATTAATTTTTACTCCACCTTGTTCAATCAATCTACGAGCTTCACTTTTACTATTTACTAAACCAGATAGGGCGATAAGTTTAATCAGCCATATTTTCCCCTCTTTTAAATTATCTTTCTTTAAAACTAATTCTTTCATTTCTTCTGGATAAAGTTTCTTATTAAATACTTTTTCAAATTCTTCTTCTGCTATCAGTGCAGCATTTTGTCCATGATAAAGCTTAACAATTTCTCTCGCCAATTTCTTTTTTACATCCTGAGGATGCAAATTATCATTTTCTAAATTTATTTTTATCTGATTAATTTCATTTAACGAAACATCTGTTACTAACTCAAAGTATCTAATCATGAGGCGGTCAGGAATGGACATAACTTTGCCATACATTATTTGAGGTAACTCATTAATCCCAATATAATTACCAAGACTTTTGCTCATTTTTTCTATCCCATCTGTTCCTTCAAGCAGAGGCAGAGTAATAATTATTTGAGGTTCTTGGTTATATTCTCTTTGAATATTTCTACCCACCAATAGATTAAACTTCTGATCTGTCCCTCCCAATTCAATATCAGCTTGTAACGCTACGGAATCATATCCCTGCATTAAGGGATATAAAAATTCATGAATACCTATCGGTTTTTCTTCTTTATATCTTGTTGCAAAATCATCTCTCTCTAACATACGAGCAACTGTATATTTGGAACACAATTTTAGAACTTCTGAAAATGAAAGCTTCCCTAGCCAATTACTATTAAATACTATTTTTGTTTTTTCGGGATTTAATATTTTATAGACTTGTTTTTTGTATGTTTCAGCATTTTTATTAACTTCTTCTTCAGTTAATTGTTTTCTGGCTACTGATCTACCACTTGGGTCACCAATCCTTCCGGTAAAATCACCTATTAAAAAATATATCTCATGGCCTAAATCTTGAAACTGTCTCATCTTGCGTAAGCCCACTGTATGTCCCAAATGTATATCTGGCGCATTAGGATCAAATCCTTGCTTAACCCGAAGAGGCTTTTTTTCTTTCCTCGATTTTTCTATTTTTTTTATTAATTCTTCTTCAGAAATTATTTCTTCTGTCCCTCTTTTGATTATGCTTAATTCTTCTTTAATATCCATAATAATTACCCCGCTTTATAAAAATCATCCTATATTTATTATCATAAAATTTTTCAATTCTTTAATTTACCTATATAAAAAACTTAATCTTCTGCAAATTTTCATTTAATAATAAATTTACTTATTAGATAACTTGCCAATAGATACAATCCATCGAATATCTAAAATAAACTATAAACTTATTAATTATTAATTGGTAATTTTTTATCTCTATTCTAAACCCAATCTTTTTTTATTTTTAATCAATAAAATTAATAAAGGATAACCCAAAATATAACCAGCAATGATTTCTCCTATTCCAATATATAAAACAGTTATCCAATAGGATAAATCAAAGAGTAAATGTAAATAAATACTCACTCCAAAAGCATTTATTAATACAGGAGGAAGAGGAGCTAATTTTGGATCCTTTAACTTATAGGTCAAATATGCAGCAACCAGGGTGCAAAGACTTCCTCCAATTATGTCCACCATACCCCCCGGTCCTAAAATATTTGCTAAGATACAGCCCACAAATAATCCAATAATGGCAGAAGGATCAATAAAAGGTAGTACTGTCAAAGCTTCTGCAATTCTTACTTGTATAGGGCCATAACTTATTGAAGCAAATATAATATTAAGAACCACGTAAATCGCTGCAATCATGGCTACACGAATTATAAATTTAAGCTTAATCATTTTAAAATATCCCAATAATAAACATATTTAATTTCTGAAATTATAACATAGTTTATTTTATATTAAAAGAGTTAAAATAATACCCTCCTAATTTTATTCTAACTTTATGGTATAATATTACAAAGAAGCGTAAAGCGTTAAGCAAAAAACGCAAAACTATAACTCAAAACTTAAAACTAAGAAAAAGGTTTTGAATTTTGAATTATGGTTTTTAGTTTTTTGCTATAAGTTTTTAGTTTAACAAATGTGAAATGCGTAATACGAAAAAAAGGAGTTTATAATATTGTTATCTAAAAATAAACAGAAAAAACTTTATCATATTCCTTTCTCTAAAAAATTATTGCTGGTAGTATTAATTTTTTCCCTATCCTTTATTATTACTTTTATTGGTTTAACCAGCCTTAATACTCAAAAAATATCTGAAATGGTTCAAGAAAATAATTTTTTGGATGCTATAAATAGCAAAGTATATGATATTAATGGTAAAATTATCACCGAGTTTTTTCAAGAAAACAGAAATCCAGTTAAACTTTCTGAAATTCCTCCAGCTTTAATCAATGCCTTCATTGCAATCGAAGATTCAGAATTTTACAAACATAAGGGAATAAGTTTCCGAGGTATTCTACGAGGAGCTCTCTGGGAAAATTTTAAAAATACAATTTTATCGCCAAAAGAAGGTAAACCTCAGGGAGGCAGTACCATAACTCAGCAATTAGCTATAAATATTTTCCTTAATCGTGAAATTAGTCTAAATAGAAAAATAAAAGATATTCTATTAGCATTACAAATAGAGAGAAATTTTACGAAAGATGAAATTTTAGAAATGTATTTAAATGAAATTTATTTTGGACATGGCGCATATGGAGTTCAAGCTGCTGCTCAAATGTATTTTAATAAAAGTGTACAAGATTTAAACCTTGCAGAATGTGCTTTATTAGCAGGATTACCTCGTGGTCCCTCTTATTATTCTCCTATTCTTAACCCAGAAGTTTCATTAAATAGAAGAAATATTATATTAAATAGAATGTTTAAGTTAGGTTATATATCTAAAGAAGAAATGGAAAAAACTAAACAAAACCCTATTAAACTTGATTACAACAATAAAAGAGATAAAATTACCGCTCCCTACTTTTCTACTTTTATTCTTTCTCAACTTTTAGAAGAATATGGAGCTAATATAGTCTACAAAGGTGGGTTAAAAATTTATACTACTTTAGATTTAGAGATGCAAAATTTCGCCGAAAAAGCACTTCAAGAATCTGTTTATGAAGGAGCAATAATAGCTATTGAACCTCAAACAGGTTATATTAAGGCTATGGTGGGAGGAAAGGATTTTGAGAAAAGTAAATTTAACCGAGCAACTCAAGCTTATCGTCAGCCTGGCTCTGCCTTTAAGCCTTTTATTTACCTTACAGCTTTAGACAATGGATTTACTCCTAGTAATATTATAGAAGATTCTCCAGTTACTTTTGAAAATGGATGGTCTCCTAAAAATTATGAAAAGGAATTTAGAGGGCCAGTAACCCTTAGGGAGGCATTCGAATTATCTATAAATGTAGTGGGAGTAAAGTTATTAGAACAAGTAGGAGTAAATAAGGTAATAAATTATGCCCATAAAGCAGGAATAAAAAGTGAACTTCGCTCAGATCTATCTTTGGCTTTAGGAACTTCTGAGATAACCCCTTTAGAAATTGCTTCTGCTTATGCTACTATTGCCAATTTAGGGGTAAGAGTAGACCCTATTATATCTATAATTCGAATAGAAGATTATAACGGCAAAATTATAAAAGAGAATATTCCTCAAAAAAAGAAATTGTTTAAAGAAGAAACTTGTTATGTGCTTATTAAGATGATGGAAGGAGTGATTGAAAGAGGAACTGGCTTGAGCGCTCAAATAGGCCGGCCAGCAGCTGGAAAGACCGGTACCACCAATGATTTTGTCGATGCCTGGTTTATAGGGTTTACTCCAGACTTAGTCACTGCAGTTTATATTGGAAATGACGATAGAAAACCTTTGGGGAACAAAATGACTGGTGGAGTAGTTGCTGCCCCAGTTTGGGCAAAATTTATGAAAAGTGCCCTTAAAAATAATGATAAAAAAGATTTTTTACAACCGGATAAAGTAATAAATATTTCTGTTTGCAAAGAATCAGGTCTTCTTCCAATAAATTCCTGCCCAGAAACATTAACTGTATCTTTTATAAAGGGCACCGAGCCTACATCTTACTGTATAATTCACCAAACAATTTTTGAAAAACCAAAAACGGAAGAATATCAAGAGATTAAAAAGCCTTATTATGAAGAAATTGAAACATTTAAGAAAAAACAAGAAGAAGAACCTATAAAGACTAAAGAAAAAGAAGAAGAAACTTTTCAATCTCTAATAAATAAGCTTAGAGAAAAATACAAAAAACCAGGTAACTAACTGATTAGGTATTTTGGAGCCAAAAGGCAGAATTAACGAGTATATTATGTTGATTATGTTAAGTTAAAAACTTAAAACTAAAAGCGTAAAACCATAATTCAAAATTTAAAACCTTCTTCTTAGTT